>JAEYOB010000132.1 GCA_023412175.1 Pseudomonadota bacterium
TCCGCAAGGCGGCGCAGGCGCGCGTCGATCTGGTGACGCCGATCGTCAAGGCGTGGTCCACCGACATCGGCTGCGAGGTGGCCTCCACCGGCGTGCAGGTGCACGGCGGCATGGGCTTCATCGAGGAGACCGGGGCGGCCCAGCACTATCGCGACGCCCGCATCACGCCGATCTACGAGGGCACCAACGGCATCCAGGCCAACGACCTCGTTTTCCGCAAGGTCGGCCGCGACGGCGGCGCCGGGGCCGAGGCGTTCATCGCCGAGATCCGCGCCACGCTGGCCGAGCTGGAAGGCGTTCCCGGCGACGACATGGAGGCGATCCGCACCAACCTGTCCGCCGCGCTGGCGGCTCTCGACCAGGCGACCGCCTGGGTGGTCCGCATCCAGAAGGAGGGCGACGCCCGCGCCGCTGCGGCCGGTGCGGTGAACTATCTGCGCCTGTGGGGCACGGTGGCCGGCGGCTGGATGATGGCGAAGGCGGCGGCCAAGGCCATGGAAGGCCTACGCCAGCCCGGCGCCAACGCGCCGTTCCTGGAGGCCAAGCTGGTCACCGCCCGCTTCTACGCCGAGCAGATCCTGCCCTCCGCGCACGGCCTGCTGGTGCCGATCGTCACCGCGCAGCGCACGGTGATGGCGCTGAGCGAGGATCAGTTCTGATGCCTACCCCTCCCCCCGCGGGCCGGGGGGAGGGGTTTTCCTTGCCCGTCGGGCGCGCCACTCGGCGCGCGTAACCTCCCACAGTTCGGTCAGGTGCAGACCGGAAACGTACGAGCGCATCTCGGTCCGGACGATCCGCATGCCGGTCCGCTCCGACAGGCGCCGCGACGCTTGGTTCGCGACGGCCTTGGGAACGCGCAGGACCTCGCGCCCCAGCTCCTCGAACCAGAAATCCGTAACCGCGTCGGCGGCCTCGCCCATCAGTCCCCGCCCCTGCCAGGGCCGGCCGAGCCAGAACCCCCGATTGTCATCCTCCTGCGCCATCAGACTGACCACGCCGACGACCTCAGCGGGGCTGTCCTTCAGCCGCAGAGTCCAATGCCATTCCTCGCCGCACGCCATCGCCGGCAGGGCGTGGTCGCGGATGTAGGTCAAGGCGCCGTCGCCGGGGTACGGCCAGGGGATGCGGTCATTGAGGAACCGGACGATCTCCCACACGGGAAAATGGCGCTGAATCGGTTCGGCATCGGCAAGGGTCAGCGGACGGAGCACCAGGCGCGCCGTTGTGATCGGCTTCGCGGGGTGATGGAGCCCGCCAGCGGTCTGCACCCGTCCACCCCTCAACCGGAAGCCGAGGGCGGGCCGGACACCGTCCGCCACGCACACACCGCGAGGTACCAGGCGCTCGCCCCCAGCCACACGGCGAAGGGCAGCGCCGGGCGGACGGGGTGTTCCGACACCAGCCACGCCGCCGCAGCCAGCCATGCCACGGTGACGACGACGTTCAGCGGCAGCAGCGCGCGCACCCGCAGCGGATGCAGGAACTTCACCGGCACGAAGGTCAGCACCCCCAGCCCCAGCACCACCGCGGCGTTCGCCCACGGATCGAGCCCGAGCAGCCACAGGCACAGCACCACCACGTTCCAGATCGCCGGGAAGCCGACGAAGTAGTGATCGTCGCTCTTCATGCCGGTGTTGGCGAAGCAGTACAGCGAGGTCACCAGCATCCACGCCGCCCCCGGTATGCCGAGGCCGGGCGGCAGCAGTTCGTAGAAGATGACGAAGACCGCCGGCACCAGCACGTAGGTGAGATAGTCGGTCACCAGATCGAGCACCGACCCGTCGATGCGGGGAAGCACCTCGCGCACCCGCGCCAGCCGCGCGAAGGTTCCGTCGACGCCGTCGACCACCAGCGCCAGCCCAAGGAGCGCGAAGCACACCGCCGGCTCCCCCTGCCCCGCCGCCAGCAACGCACCGAGGCCAAGCACCACGCCGCTGGCGGTGAAGGCGTGCACCGCCCAGGCGGTTAGCCGGCGGCCGATCTGGTAGCCCGCGTCCACGTCCCCTCTCTGCCCCTGCCCTGCCTTGGCCTGGAGACCCATCCTGCGGTGCGGCGTTCCCTATGGCAAGGGCTCCTCCCGCCCGATCCCAAAAGGAAGGGCGCGGCGGGGGACCCCGCGCCCGTTGCCATGGAGCGCCCCAGCGGATCAGGCCGCGCGGATGCCCGCAAGGAAGGTTTCGACCTCGCGACGCAGGGCCTCCGCCTGCCGCGACAGCTCGTTCGACGCGCCGAGCACCTGGGAGGCTGCGGCGCCGGTCTGGTTCGCCGCCTGGTTCACCCCGACGATGTTGCCGCTGACCTCCTCGGTTCCTTGGGCCGCCTGATGCACGCTGCGGGTGATTTCGGCCGTGGTGGCGTTCTGCTCCTCGATGGCGGCGGCGATGGTCGAGGCGATCTCGTTCATCGTGCCGATGGTGCCACCGATCTCCTCGATGGCGCCGACCGCGCCGCGCGTGGCGACCTGTACGTTGGCGATCTGCGCGGAGATATCCTCGGTGGCCTTGGCGGTCTGGTTGGCCAGCGCCTTCACCTCCGAGGCGACGACGGCAAAGCCCTTGCCCGCTTCGCCGGCGCGGGCGGCTTCGATGGTGGCGTTGAGCGCCAGCAGGTTGGTCTGGCTGGCGATGTCCTGGATGAGCTTGACCACCTCGCCGATGCGGCCGGCCTCCTCGGCAAGGCTGCGCACCGAGCCGGTGGTCACCTGCGCCTCGCGCACCGCCTTGGCGGCGATGTCGTTGGAGCGCGACACCTGCCGGCCGATCTCCTGGATCGAGGCCCCCATCTCGTCGGCGGCCGAGGCGACCGTCTGCACGTGGGCCGAGGTCTGCTCGGCCGCGGCGGCAGATGCGGTCGCCCGGCGGTTCGTCTGTTCGGCGAGCGCCGCCATGCTCTCGGCGGTCTGGCTGAGTTCGGTGGATGCGGAGGCAACCCCGCCCAGCACGCCGCTGACGGTCCGGTCGAAATGCTGGACGAGGCGCTCGATGGACGCCGCGCGCTTCTGCTTGGCGGCCTGCTCGGCCGCCTGTTCGGCCGCCAGCCGCTCGGCATCGACCATGCTGTCCTTGAAGATCTGAACCGCTCCGGCCATGGCGCCGATCTCGTCCTTGCGACCAAGGCCGACGACCTCAACAGACATGTCACGCGCGGCAAGCCGCGTCATCACGGCGGTCATCGCGGCGATCGGCCGGGAAACGCCGAACACGACCAGCGCCGCCATCGCCAGGGCCGATCCCGTCGCAAAGAACACCGCGACGACGATCCATATCCGCGTCGATGCGTAGACCGCCGCCCCGTAGTCGGCGAGCTTCCGCCCCTCGCGGGTGTTGAATTCCACGCCCTTCGCCAGCGTGGTCCGGCCATTGAGGAACAGGTCCCGCATATCCGTGGTGAAGAGGCTCGATGCCTCCTCCCGCTTCCCTTCGAGGACGAGGGCGCGCATTTTCTCGCCGGCGTCCTGATACAGCTTCCATTCCCGAAGGAACTGATCGGCCAGGCGGCGCTCCTCGCCCTGCGTGACCATCACCTCGTAGGAACGCCACGCCTTCTCGCGCAACTCATTGGCGGTCCGCAGGTTATCGAGGGCAGCCTTCCGCGCGGTGTCCGTGACCGACAGCAGCAGGTTCGCCTCCGCGATGCGGTAGCGTTCCGTCACCGCTGCAAAGGCCCCCAGCGCTCCAGTGGAGGGAAGCCAATTGTCCCGGATTTCCGCCGCTGCATCGTTGATCGCCGAAATGCGCTGGACCGCGAACGCTCCGAGCGCGACCACGACAACAATGGCACACGCAAACGAAAATATAATCTTCGCCCTGACGGATATATCGTTCACCAAGCCCAGCATCGCAGACTTCTCCTCTATTCTGAAAACCCTCATCGTGGCGGAAAGGGATCCTGATGCGGTGCACTCAGGATTGACCTCACCAGCATCGACGACCTCCGGTTTTCATAAAGCCGACCTGTTTAGTAAGATTTATGCGCATTCATTCGATAACTAATCGCATAATCAGTCATCATAATTTCCGCATGCCTGAATTGCGTTTTACGCAATGCCCGAGTTGAAGCGTCGCGCGGCGGACACGCCGACGCCTCCCTTCCCGCCGGCAGCGCGGAAAAGAAAAGGGACGCCGATGGCGCCCCCGTTCCTTTTTCGTCCAATGGCAATCCGACGGCGGCCCATACAACCGGCCGCATCACTCCGCCGCCCGCGCATGCGCGGCGGCGGGCTGGCCGGCGAAGGCGGCATTGCCCTCCAGGGCGCGGGGCAGCGGGCCGCCGGCCGCCCAGTCCAGCAGTTCCACCGTGTGCACGATGGGGATCTCGGTGCCGGTGGCGATCTGGGTGATGCAGCCCAGGTTGCCGGCGGCGACGGCATCCGGCTCGGTGCTGGCGATGTTGCGCACCTTGCGGTCGCGCAGCGCTTCCGACAGCTCGGGCTGGAGCATGTTGTAGGTGCCGGCCGAGCCGCAGCAGATGTGCCCCTCGGGAATCTCGCGCACCTCGAAGCCGGCGGCGCGCAGCAGCGCCCGCGGCGGATCCTTGATGCGCTGGCCGTGCTGCATGGAGCACGCCGAGTGGTAGGCGATAACCTGCCCGGTGCGGCGCACCGGCTCGGCCAGCCCGATCTCCGCCAGGAACTCGGTAACGTCGCGGGCCAGCGCGGCGACACGCTTGGCGTCCGGCCCGACCGCCGCATCCTCGGCGAACATGTGGCCGTAGTCCTTGACCGTGGTGCCGCAGCCGGACGCGTTGATGATGATGGCGTCCAGCCCCTCTCCGTCGATCTCCCGCGCCCAGGCGCCGATGGTTTTGGCAGCGGTGGCGTGCGACAGGCCGGTCTTGCCCATATGGTGGGTCAGCGCACCGCAGCAGTCGGCCCCCCGGGCGATCACCACCTCGACGCCGTGCCGGGTCAGCAGGCTGACGGTCGCCTCGTTGATCTGCGGCGCCAGCACCTGCTGGGCGCAGCCGGCCAGCAGCGCCACGCGCTTCCTGCGCGGCCCCTGCGCCGGGTGCACCTGCGGCACGTCCACCGGGCTCGGTCCCGGCACCGACCGGGGTGCCAGATGCAGCATGGCGCCGAGCCGGCCCGGCACCAGAGTGCGGAACGGCCGCGCCACCCAGGCCAGCAGCAGCGCCAGCCGGAACAGCCGCGGGTTCGGCAGCACCTTGGCCAGCACGGCGCGCAGGTGCCGGTTGAAGGGCGGGCGGGTGTAGGTCTTCTCGATGTGCTCGCGCCCGCGGTCCACCAGATGCATGTAGTCCACGCCCGACGGGCAGGTGGTCATGCAGGACAGGCAGGAGAGGCAGCGGTCGATGTGCTTGACCACCTTGGGCGAGGGCGACCCGCCCTTCTCGAACATGTCCTTGATCAGGTAGATGCGGCCGCGCGGGCTGTCCAGCTCGTCGCCAAGCGTGATGTAGGTTGGGCACGTCGCCGTGCAGAAGCCGCAGTGCACGCACTTGCGCAGGATGCCCTCGGCCTCCCTGATTTCCGGCTGGGCGAGTTG
>JAEYOB010000160.1 GCA_023412175.1 Pseudomonadota bacterium
CGGGGCTGGCCTTCTACGACCGCCTGATCGACGCGCTGCTGGAGGCCGGCATCGAGCCCTGGGCCTGCCTCTACCATTGGGACCTGCCGCAGGCCCTGCACGACCGAGGCGGCTGGACCAGCCGCGATTGCGCCGGCTGGTACGCCGACTACGCCGCCCTCTGTGCCAGACGCTACGGCGACCGCGTCAAGCATTGGGGCACGATCAACGAGCCGTCGGTGTTCACCATCTTCGGCTATGCCTTCGGCTGGGGCGCCCCGAGCGTCGCCGACCGTGCCATGCACCTGAAGGCGATCCACACAGTGAATCTCGCGCACGGCGCCGGGGTGGACGTGCTGCGCGCTCTGGTGCCGGGCGCCGCCATCGGTGCCATCCACAGCCACCAGCCCTGCCGCCCGGAGCGCGACGATCCCGAATGCCGGGAAGCCTGCGCGCTGTTCGATGAGTTGTGGAACCGCGCTTTCCCCGATCCGCAGATCCTCGGCCATTACCCGCCCCGCCTCGCCGAGGCCATGGAGCCCTACGTCCAACCCGGCGACATGGCGCGGATCTGCCGGCCGGTGGACTGGTTCGGGGTGAACCACTACGCGCCCATGTACGCGGCGCCCAACGCGGAGATGGTCTGGGGCTGCGGCTTCGGCGCACCGCCCGCCGAGATGCCGCGGACGGACGTGGGCTGGCCGCTCGAACCGGCGGCCATGCGGGAGAACCTGCTGGCCATCCACCGGCGCTACCGCCTGCCGGTCTACGTGACCGAGAACGGCTACGGCTCGAAGACGGAAAGCGGTCTGGAGGACACCCCGCGCCTGGAATACCTGCGCGCCAACATCGCCTCGATGGCCGAGGCGCTGCGCGAGGGGGCCGACGTGCGCGGCTATTTCGTCTGGTCACTCCTCGACAACTTCGAGTGGGGCGGCGGTTACGGCTCGCGGTTCGGCATCGTGCACGTTGATTTCCAGACGCAGCAACGCACGCCGAAGGCCTCGGCGCGCTGGTATTCCTCGCTGATCGGCGGCAGGTGAGCCGCCCTTCCGCGTGATCGGCAGGGTGCTGGAAAGGCGGGCAACCGTAACGGAGGCTGCCGGCCGGCCGCTTTACGGTAACGGCCTCGCCAGCCCGGGCGTTGAAGAGCCTTATCCCCATCGCCCGAAGATGCGTGTGCAGTATACGGTATCGGTGAATATCGGATTTGCATCCCATAATGGAGAATTGGCAGTAAGTCGGAGGCATAGGTCCATCATCGGAATCATGGGCAGACGTCGGCAGGGATGAGCATTACGGTAACGTACGCGGCATTTTCCTGTCCGCTTCCGGACTATCCGGTATTCTGATTTCAGCAATCCCATTGTGCGCGTGGCGGGAGGCTGGTCATGAACCGTTCGTTTTTGAGGAGGGGGCTCGCCGGCTGTCTGGTCATGCTCCTGAGTATCCTCCTGTCCGGCTGCGCCACGCCCGAGCGGTCTACCGCCGTTCCGCGTGAGCTTCAGGATCGCGCCACCGTGCTCGGCCGCACCGACCTGCGCTATTGGGTTGATCGTGGTTCCGACACGTTCCTGCAGGCGGCGCTTGCATCGCTTGAGCGCGAGCGGGTGGCGCTGGCCGCGGCCGGCAATGGCGGGAAACTGCCGCCGGCGATCTTCCTCGCCATCTCCGGCGGCGGAGAGGACGGCGCCTTCGGCGCCGGTCTCCTGACCGGATGGAGCGCATCCGGCACCCGGCCGCAGTTCAAGGGCGTCACCGGCGTCAGCACCGGGGCGCTTACCGCCCCCTTCGCCTTCCTGGGCCCGGCCTACGACGCGCAGCTCAAGGAGGTGTACACCACCATCTCCGGCAAGGACGTGCTCCAGCAGCGCGGCTATCTGGCGGCCGTGCTCAACGACGCCATGGCCGACAACACCCCGTTGCGCCGTCTGGTCGCCCGCCACGTCAACCAGTCCCTGCTGGACGCCATCGCGGCCGAGCATGCCAAGGGACGCGCCCTGCTGATCGCCACCACCAACCTGGACGCCCGGCGGCCGGTCATCTGGGACATCGGCGCCATCGCTTCCACCGGCCATCCGGGAGCCTTGCGGCTGGTGCAGGACCTGCTGATCGCCTCCGCCGCCATTCCCGGCGCCTTCCCGCCGATGATGATCGAGACGGAGGTGGATGGCCGGAAGTATCAGGAAATGCATGTGGACGGCGGGACCAGCGCCCAGGTCTTCCTCTATCCGCCGTCCCTCGACATTCGCGGCGGCGACCGTGAATACGGGATCACGCGGGAACGGCGGCTCTTCATCATCCGCAACGCCCGTCTCGACCCCGATTGGGCGGAGGTGCGCCGCCGCACGCTCGACATCGCCTCCCGCTCGGTGTCGTCGCTGATCCAGACCCAGGGAATCGGCGACCTCTACCGCATCTTCATCGCCTCCCAGCGTGACGGGATCGACTTCAACCTCGCCTACATTCCCAGCAGCTTCACCACCGAATTGAAGGAGCCGTTCGACACGGCCTACATGAACGAACTTTTCAACCTCGGCTACGGGTTGGGATCGAAGGGCTACCAGTGGGCCAAGACCCCTCCGGGCTACTCCGCACCCAAGATCGAGCCGCCGGTCCCGCCGGCGCGGCGCGCCACCGCCGCCGAGCGCACGCCATAGGGAGGGAGCGTTTCCCGCGTCGTCGCTTTCCCACCTCCAGCCACCGGGGCCGGCAGCGAGAGGCGCATGTCTGAAAAACGAGGGAGGTTCGAATGAGTATGTTCCGGCGCACCCTGTCGGAATTCCTGGGGACATTCTGGCTGGTGTTCGGGGGCTGCGGCAGCGCGGTGCTCGCTGCGGCGTTCCCCGAGGT
>JAEYOB010000433.1 GCA_023412175.1 Pseudomonadota bacterium
GTCCAGGGCCGCTTCCGCCGCCTGAAATGGGCGGCGGTCGCCATCCTGCTGGGCATCTACTACCTCACGCCGTGGATCCGCTGGGACCGCGGGCCGGGGCTCCCCCCCCAGGCGGTGGGGGTGGATATGCCCGGCCGCCGGCTGTACTTCTTCTTCATCGAGATCTGGCCGCAGGAGGTCTACTACCTCACCGGCCTGCTGATCCTGGCCGCCATCGGCCTGTTCGCCGCCACCACGCTGTTCGGCCGCATCTGGTGCGGCTACGCCTGCTGGCAGACCGTGTGGACCGACCTGTTCCTCTGGGTCGAACGCCGGATCGAGGGTGGCCGCACCGAACGCATCCGCCTCGACAAGGCGCCGATGAGCCTGAACAAGGCGCTGCGCAAGACCGCGAAGCACGCGGCGTGGATGCTCATCGCCGTCGCCACCGGCGGCGCCTGGGTGTTCTACTTCAACGACGCGCCGACGCTGATGCGCGATCTGCTGGCCGGGCAGGCGTCGATGACCGTGCTGGGCTTCACCGCGCTGTTCAGCCTCACCTGCTATTTCTTCGCCGGCTGGGCGCGCGAGCAGGTCTGCATCTATGTCTGCCCGTGGCGCAGCTTCCAGTCCGCCATGGTGGACGAGGACACCTACATCGTCACCTACCAGGACTGGCGCGGCGAGGGCCGCCGGCCACTGCGCAAGTCGCAGAGCTGGGACGAGCGGCAGGCCGAAGGCCATGGCGACTGCATCGACTGCAAGCTGTGCGTCCACGTCTGCCCGACCGGCACCGACATCCGCAAGGGCCAGCAGATCTCCTGCATCGGCTGCGGCCTGTGCGTAGACGCCTGCAACGACGTGATGGCGCAGATCGGCCGCCCCGGCGACTTGGTCCTGTTCGACACCCAGAACGACCAGGTGGCGAAGGCGCGCGGCGCCGTGGTGGAGCCCCGCATCATCCGGCCGCGCACCGTCGTCTACGGCCTGATCATCCTGACCGTTGCCGGCGCCATGCTGGCCAGCCTGATGATGCGTTCGACCGTTGACGTCAGCGTGCTGCGCGACCGGGCGCCGCTGTTCGTCACGCTGTCCGACGGCACCGTGCAGAACGCCTACACCGTCAAGATCCTCAACAAGACGCACGAGCCGCGCAGCTACAGCCTGACGCTCTACGGGCTCGATGGGGCGGAGCTGGCGGCCGCCAGCCTGGACGGCCGCGGGACGTCGCTGACGCTGACCGCCGACACGGACTCGGTGGCGACCTACCGCGTGTTCGTGCGGATGCCGCAGGGCACGGCGCAAGGCGGGTCCACCGACGTGGCGTTCAGCGTGACAGAGCAGGCGACCGGCGAGACGGGAACCCACAAGAGCGTGTTCATCGCGCCGTGACGGGAAAACGGGAGGGAGGCGGCGCCTCCCTCTCCCCTCACCGCCCGTCGCGCCGGGCGATGAAGGCCAGACGCTCCAGCAGGTGCACGTCCTGCTCGTTCTTGAGGAGCGCGCCGCACAGCGGCGGTATGAGCTTGCGGGCATCCTTGGCGCGCAGGGTGTCGGGGTCGATGTCCTCGACCATCAGCAGCTTGATCCAGTCCAGCAGCTCCGAGGTGGAGGGCTTCTTCTTCAGGCCCGGCACCTCGCGCAGTTCGTAGAACAACGCCATCGCCTCGCGCAGCAGGGCCGGCTTCAGGCCGGGATAGTGCACCTCGACGATGCGCTCCATCGTCTCCTTGTCGGGGAAGCGGATGTAGTGGAAGAAGCAGCGGCGCAGGAAGGCGTCCGGCAGTTCCTTCTCGTTGTTGGAAGTGATGATGATGACCGGGCGCTGCCGGGCCTTGATGGTCTGCCGCGTCTCGTAGACGTGGAACTCCATGCGGTCGAGTTCCAGCAGCAGGTCGTTGGGGAACTCGATGTCCGCCTTGTCGATCTCGTCGATCAGCAGCACCGGCGCCTCCGGCGCCTCGAAGGCTTCCCACAGCTTGCCGCGCACGATGTAGTTGGCGATCTCGTGCACCCGCTCCTCGCCGAGCTGGCTGTCGCGCAGGCGGCTGACCGCGTCGTACTCGTACAGGCCCTGCTGCGCCTTGGTGGTCGATTTGATGTGCCAGGGGATCAGCGGGCGATTCAGGGCGCGGGCGATCTCCACGGCCAGCACGGTCTTGCCGATGCCCGGCTCGCCCTTGACCAGCAACGGCCGTTCCAGCGTGATCGCCGCGTTGACCGCCACCATCAGATCCTCGGTGGCGACGTAGGTGTCGGTGCCGGTAAAGCGCATCGAATCCGTCCCGTTTTCTCGCTGTGGGCCTGCAACCATCCAGGATCGCGCCTATCCTTTCAAGAGACGAACCGCAGGGATCGTTCCCAAAGGAGGGCATATGGGTGCGTTCTGGCCGGAATACCTCGCCGAGCACCGCAACCCGGTGAACCGGGCGCTGCACGTGGCCGGCACCGTGCTGGCGACCGGGCTGCTGGTGGCGGGGATCGTTCTTTGGGATTGGCGGCTGCTGGCCGCGGCGCCGGTGGCCGGCTACGGCTTCGCGTGGTTCGGGCACTTCGTGGTCGAGAGGAACCGGCCGAAGACCTTCGAGGCGCCGCTGAAATCGTTGGCCGGGGACTTCCGGATGGCCGGGCTGGCGCTGTGCGGAAGGCTGGGGAGGGAGATGGAGCGGCAGGGCGTAAGCCCCCACCCTGGCCCTCCCCCGCTTCGTAGGGGAGGGAACCTCCGCCGCTCCGCCGTGAAAGCCCTCCCCCGCCCAGCGGGGGCGGGGTGGGTAGGGGTTAAGCCGCCACCTTCTCGGCAATCGCCTTCTCGATGGCCTCGACGGCGGCGCTCGCCAGCGAGGCGTCCGGGCCGCCGGCCTGGGCCATGTCGGGACGGCCGCCGCCGCCCTTGCCGCCGCAGGCTTCCGCACCGACGCGCACCAGCTCGACGGCGCTGACGCGGCCGGTCAGGTCGGCGGTGACGCCGACGACGATGGACGCCTTGCCCTCGTTGGTCGCCACCAGGGCCACCACGCCGGAGCCGAGCTGCTTCTTCAGCTCGTCGGCCATCGGCTTGAGGTCCTTGGCCGGCAGGCCGTCCACCACGCGGGCGGCGAACTTCACGCCGTTCACCTCCTTGGCCGCCGAACCGCCGTCCGCCTTGGCGCCACCGCCCCCCATCGCTCCACTAAGGGCGACCTGGCGGCGCAGCTCGGCCAGCTCGCGCTCCATCTTGCGGCGCTCGTCCACCAGGACGGCGATGCGGGACGGCACCTCCTCCGGGCGAACCTTGAGGGCCGAGGCGGCCTCGCCCAGCAGGTGCTCGCGCTCGGCGAGGTAGCGGGCGGCGCCCTGGGCGGTCAGCGCCTCGATGCGGCGCACGCCGGCGGCGACGGCGCCCTCCGCGACGATCTTGAAGATGCCGATGTCGCCGGTGCGCCGGACGTGGGTGCCGCCGCACAGCTCGATCGAATAGTCGCGCTCCAGCTCGCCGTGCGGGCCGCCCATGGAGACCACGCGCACCTCGTCGCCGTACTTCTCGCCGAACAGCGCCATGGCGCCGCTCGCCTTCGCCTCGTCCGGCGACATCAGGCGGGTGACCACCGCGCTGTTGCCGAGGATGCGGGCGTTGACCTCCGCCTCCACCGCGGCGATGTCGTCGGCCGACAGGCCAGCGGGCTGGGAAATGTCGAAGCGCAGCCGCTCCGGCGCAACCAGCGAGCCCTTCTGCGTCACGTGCTCGCCCAGGCGGTTCTGCAGCGCCTTGTGCAGCAGGTGCGTCGCCGAGTGGTTGGCGCGGATCGCCGCGCGCCGCTCGCCGTCCACCCGCAGCTCGACCACGTCGCCGACCTTGAGCGTGCCCTTGGTCACCGTGCCCTGGTGCGCCCAGACGGCGCCGAGCTTCTTCAGCGTGTCCTTGACGACCACCTCGGTGCCGTCGGCGGTGAAGATGACGCCGGTGTCGCCGACCTGACCGCCCGACTCGGCGTAGAACGGCGTCTGGTTGACGACGACCAGCACCTCGTCGCCGGCTGCGGCCTGCTCGGCGCGGGCGTCGCCCTTGACGATGGCGGTGACCTTGCCCTCGGCGACCTCGGTGTCGTAGCCGAAGAATTCGGTGGCGCCCAGATCGTCCTTCAGTTCGAACCACAGCTTCTCGGTCGCCGCCTCGCCGGAGCCGGCCCAGGATTCGCGGGCCTTGCGGCGCTGCTCGTCCATGGCCGCCTTGAAGCCGGCCTCGTCAACCGGGCGGCCCTTGGCGCGCAGCACGTCCTGCGTCAGGTCGAGCGGGAAGCCGTAGGTGTCGTAGAGCTTGAAGGCCACATCGCCGGGCAGCGGCGTGCCGGCGGGCAGCGGCTCCTCCGCCTCCTCCAGCAGCTTCAGGCCGCGCTCCAGCGTCTGCTTGAAGCGGGTCTCCTCCAGCTTCAGCGTCTCGACGATCAGGGCGCGGGCGCGGT
>JAEYOB010000287.1 GCA_023412175.1 Pseudomonadota bacterium
GGATGTAGCTGATCTCCTTCAGCTTCAGCGCGCCTTCCAGGGCCAGCGGGTACATGGCGCCGCGGCCGAGGTAGAGCACGTCGCGGGCCTCCGCCACCTCCTGGGCCAGCTCGTGCAGGCGCTCGTCATGGGCCAGCACGTCGGCGGCGCGGGCGGGCACCTCGCGCAGGGCCTGGGCGATGGCGCCCATGCGCTCCGCCGGGATCACCCCGCGGGCATGGCCGGTGGTCACCGCCAGACAGGCCAGCGTGGTCAGCTGCGTCGTGAAGGCCTTGGTGGAGGCGACGCCGATCTCCGGGCCGGCCATGGTGTAGAGCACCGCGTCCGACTCGCGGGCGATGGTGCTCTCCGGCACGTTGACGATCGACAGCATCTTCTGGCCCTGGCGCTTGCAGTAGCGCAGCGCCTCCAGCGTATCCAGCGTCTCGCCCGACTGCGAGATGAACAGCGCCACCCCGCCGTCCGGCAGCGGCGCCTCGCGGTAGCGGAACTCCGAGGCGATGTCGACCTCCACCGGCAGCCGGGCCAGCGTCTCGAACCAGTACTTTGCCACCACCCCGGCGTAGTATGCGGTGCCGCAGGCCACGATGGTCAGCTTGCTGGCGCTCGCCAGGTCGAAGCCGAACTCCGGCAGCGTCACCGTCCCGGCCTCCGGGTTGACGTAGGCGTTCAGCGTGTCGCCGATCACCTGCGGCTGCTCGTAGATCTCCTTCAGCATGTAGTGCCGGTAGCCGTCCTTGCCGATCAGCGCCCCGGACAGCGCCGTCGTCTTCACCGGCCGCTCGACCACCGCGTCGGAGGCGTCGTGGATGACGCAGCCGGCCCGGCCCAGCTCGACCCAGTCGCCGTCCTCCAGGTAGCAGATGCGGTTGGTCAGCGGGGCGAGCGCGAAGGCGTCGGAGGCGAAGTACATCTCGCCCTCGCCGTAGCCGACCGCCAGCGGCGTGCCGTGGCGGGCGCCGATCAGCAGCTCCTCCTCGCCGGCGAACAGCAGCACCAGCGAGAAGGCGCCGGTGAAGCGCTTGAAGGAGGCGGCGGCGGCCTCGACCGGACCCAGCCCTTCCCGATCCATGTAATAGGTGACCAGATGGGCGATCACCTCGGTGTCGGTGGCGCTCTCGAACACGGTGCCGTGGGCGATCAGCTCGTCCTTCAGCTCCTGATAGTTCTCGATGATGCCGTTGTGCACCACCGCCACGCGGCGGGTGGCGTGCGGGTGGGCGTTGTCCTCGGTCGGGCCGCCGTGCGTGGCCCAGCGGGTGTGGCCGATGCCAACCACGCCGGGCAGCGCGTCGTCGCGCAGCTTCATGTCGAGGTTGACCAGCTTGCCCTCGGCACGGCGGCGCTGGATGTGGCCGTTGACGAGCGTGGCGACGCCGGCGCTGTCATAGCCGCGGTATTCCAGCCGCCGCAGGCCTTCGACCAGACGCGGGGCCGCTTCGTGGGTGCCGAGAATGCCGATGATGCCGCACATGAACTCGTCTCCTGCGAGAAAAAGCGTTCTACCTTAGTCCTTTTTCGCCTTCTCGCGACGCTTCCGGTCGCGGAAGTCGGCGGCCCAGCCGGGGTAGGCCTGCTGGCGCCCGCGCGCCACCGCCAAAGACTCCGCCGTCACGTCCTGGGTGACGACGCTGCCGGCGCCGACGATGGCGCCCGCCCCGATGCTGACCGGGGCCACCAGCGAGGAGTTCGAGCCGATGAAGGCGCCCTCGCCGATGTCCGTGCGGTACTTGCCGAAACCGTCGTAGTTGCAGGTGATGGTTCCGGCGCCGATGTTGGCCTTCGCCCCGACCCGCGCGTCGCCGATGTAGGTCAGGTGGTTGACCTTGGCGCCGGCCTCGACGTGCGCGTTCTTGATCTCGACGAAGTTGCCGATGTGGGCGTCAGGTCCGATCACCGCGCCGGGGCGCAGGCGGGCGTAGGGGCCGAGGATCGCCCCGGCCTCGACCCGGACCTGCTCCAGGTGGCAGAAGGGCTTGATCTCGACGCGGTCGCCGACGGCGACGCCGGGGGCGAACACCACGTTCTGGCCGACCACCACGTCGCGCCCGAGGCGGGTGTCGAAGCTGAAATAGACGGTGTCCGGATCGGCCAGCGTGGCGCCGTTCTCCATGGCGGCCCGGCGCAGGCGGCGCTGCATGATGGCCTCGACCTCGGCCAGCTCGACGCGGGAATTGACGCCGATGACCTCCTGCGCGCTGCCCTCGACCACGGCGCAGGCCAGCCCGCCGGCGCGGGCGATCTGCACCACGTCGGTCAGGTAGTACTCGCCCTTGGCGTTGGAGTTACCGATGCGGCCGATCAGGTCCGCCATGCGGGCGCCGTCGAACGCCATCAGGCCGGCGTTGCACAGGGTGACCGCGCGCTCCTCAGGGGTGGCGTCCAGGTACTCGACGATCTTCTCCAGCCCGCCCTCGCCGTTGAGGATCAGGCGGCCGTAGGCGCCGGGGTCGTCGGGGCGCATGCCGAGCACCACCACCGCCGGATCGTCCGTCCGGGCGCGGGCGTCGACCATGGCGCGCAGCGTGTCCGGGGTGACCAGCGGCGTGTCGCCGTACAGCACCAGCACGTCGCCGGAGAAACCCTCCAGCAGGCCGAACGCCGCGCGGACTGCGTCGGCGGTGCCGAGCTGATGCTCCTGCACGGCGGTGGGGCAGGGCGCGACGGCGGCGGCGACGTCCTCCATGCCCGGCCCGACGACGACGACGACATGGTCGGGGTCGAGCGCGCCGACCGCCGCCAGGACATGGCCGATCATCGACCGCCCCGCGACGCGGTGCAGCACCTTCGGCAGGTCGGATTTCATGCGCGTGCCCTTGCCAGCGGCAAGGATCACACAGGCGAGCGGACGACGGGTCATGCTGTTCCCTGCTGGTCTTTTCCCAGTTGTTCCGGGCGCGGGCGCGCGCTCCTTTCACTGCCACAGACAGTGTTCGATGCCCAAGTCAACTTTTGTATCAAGCTGCAATAGGCGCAGGCCCGTCCGGCGCCTGCCTGTCTAGAACATTGGGGGGCGTCCTTCAATCCTGCCGGATGAAGATGGGCCGCCCTGCCGAGGGAAGACCTATGATAATCGCACGAGGACCGAAGCGGCCTTGAGCGTGCCCGCCGCGCAATGTTATCGAACCGGCGTCTTGCCGCTCACAGGAACGCTCCGCCATGCCCGTTTCTTCCGGTACGCCGTTTCCCGCGCTGGTCTTCGACTTTGACGGCACGCTGATCGACAGCGCGCCCGACATCACCGACGCGCTCAACGACACGCTGACCGCCTACGGGCGGGACCGGCTGACGGTCGAGCAGGTGCGCGGCATGGTCGGCGACGGCGCCGCCAGCCTGCTGCGCGAAGCCTTCCAGGCGACGGGTGCTCCGATCGGGGAAACGGCGCTGCCGGAGGCGCTGAGGCGCTACGGCGACACCTACTTCGAGCGATCGGCCGATCCATCCTGCCTCTATCCCGGCGTGGCGGACACGCTGGAAGCGCTGGCCGGCGCCGGCGTCAAGCTGGGGCTGTGCACCAACAAGCCGGAACGGATCACCCGCAAGGTGCTGGAGATGGTCGGGCTGGCGCCGCTGTTCGGCGCGGTGGCCGGCGGCGACACGCTGCCGGTGCGCAAGCCGGACGGCCGCCCGGTCAGCTTCGTCATGCAGTCGCTGAGCGCGGAGCGCGCCGCCATGGTCGGCGACGGCGTGAACGACGTGCTGTCGGCCCGTGCGGCGGGCATCCCGGTGGTGCTGGTCAGCTTCGGCTACCCGCGCGGCGACGTGCACGGGCTGGGCGCCGATCTGGTGATCGACCGCTTCGCCGAGTTGCCGGCGGCGCTGGTGCGTTTGGCACCCTGAGCCGGTCCGCCGTGTTGAGCATGGCATGGACAAGCGGCACCGCGCTCACACCCTGACCGACCGGGCCGATCCTTTGCCCGAAGAGGATCTGGTCGACCCGACCGAACTCGCCCGGCTGTCGCCGGAGGAGATCGCGTTCCTGCTCGGCGGCGCGCTGGAGCCCACCGAGGGACTGCGCGAGCGCCTGCTGCGTGC
>JAEYOB010000434.1 GCA_023412175.1 Pseudomonadota bacterium
CTCGGAGATGTGTATACCCGACAGTGGCGACTCCGTTCGCCGGACCGGACGGCCCGCTGACGCTGACCGTCAGCGTCGGCATCGCCGCGGCGGAGGAGAGCACGCCCTTCCACGCCCTGTACGCGGAGGCCGACCGCCGCCTCTACCACGCCAAGAAGCAGGGGCGGAACCGGGTGGTGGCGGAGGCGTGATGCCGGCGGCGCTCAATGGAAGCGTTCAAGCGCCACAGGCATGACCAGCCGCCCCCGCCGCTACACCACCAGGGGCAGCACGATCCGCATGCGGAAGCCGCGGGTGTCGCGGCGGTTCTCCGCGATGACCTTGCCGCCCACCGCCTCGACGTTGCGACGCACGATCCACAGGCCGATGCCGTAATGCGTGCCTTCCGCGGTCTGGCCGGTCGGGTCGGCCTCGGGCATGCCCTTGCCGACCTCGCGCTGCGAGAAGTAACGCTCGAAGATGCGCGGCAGGTTGCCCGGATCCACGCCCGGCCCCTCGTCCTCGACCGTCAGCTCGGCGGTGTTGCCGTTGCGCGTCAGGCGGACGCTGACCGTGGTGTCGGCGGGGGAGAAGCTGACGGCGTTCTCGACCACGTTCTCGACCACCGTTTCCAGGATGTCCTCGCTGGCGCGCACCACCACGCCGGGCTGGATGCTGGAGCGCATGTGCAGCTTCCGCTCGGCCAGCAGGCCGGTGTAGCTGTTGGCCATGCGCTCGACCAGTTCCGACATGTTGATCTTGAGGCGCGGCGGCTCCAACAGGTCGGCGGTCGCCTCGTCCATGCGGCGCTGGAACGACACCAATCCGTCCAGCTTGTCGAGCGACTTCTCGATCATGGTCAGCGCCCGGTGGCAGCGGACATCGGCGTCCGGCAGCGCGCGACGCAGCGGCTCGGTCGATTGGCGGATGACGGCGATCGGCGTCTTGAAGGCGTGCGCGTTGTCCTCCGCCGCGCGGCGCAGCGAGACGGCGGACGAGCGTAGCGTCTCCACCAGCTTGTCGAACGCCTCGGCAACGCCGGACAACTCGGGCACGGTGTTGCGCTGGGCGAAGTTCTCGCCCGGCACCTCGCCGCCAACGATGTCGCGGGCAAGGTCGCCGAAGCGGTGCAGGTTCCGCATGACGCCCAGCAGAACCGCCAGCACCAGCGCGGCCATGACCACGTAGATCAGCGCCGCCAGTTGCACGGTGGCGGTCTTCCAGTACGGCCGGCCGAGCGACGAGCCGAGGTAGGCCTCGGTGCCGTTGCTTGTGACCAGGGCCCAGCAGCCGAATGCTGCGTTCATCGGGGTGATGGAGGTCAGCACCTCCTCGGCGCCGTCCGTGCGGGGCACGCGCATGGCGAGCGGCACGTTGCCCTCGCAGCTCGACCCCAGACGGTCCAGCACGCCCTGCTCGACCAGCTGCCGGCGCTCGGCGTCGAGGTCGGCGGTCGGGACGGAAGGGGCGGCACCCACGTAGAAGAAGGTCTCGCTGCCCGACACGGCGCGGGGGCGGACCAGCAGGCGAAGGCGCGTGCGGTCGTCGGCAAAGCGGGTCAGCACCTGCCCCATCTGCGGCAGGCTGGTCCGGTCGGCGCGCGCCAGTTCGGGCTGGATCGCACGCGCGATCAGCCTGCCCTGCTGCTGCGCGCTCTGCAGCAGCAGGGTCTGGCTCGCTTCGTCCGCGCGCCGGAACTGATCGTAGATCAGCACCGGCACGGCCAGGAACACGAGGGTCAGCAGCGCCAGCCGGCTCGCCAGCGAGCGCCACAGCCACCGGGTCCGGGCGACGTTATTCCGCCGCAGCGGCAGCGTCATCGAGGATGCCAACGTCCGCGTCCTCATTCCCATTACGCTGACCGGTGCCATCACCCCAGCGGTAGCCGAAGCCCGGATAGTTCTCGATGCAATCGAACTCCGCATCCACCGCGCGGAATTTCTGGCGGATGCGCTTGATGAAGGCGCGCACGTTGGCGCGGTAGCCCGAGGGACCATAGCCGGCCAGGAAGCCCTTGCCGTGCACCAGGTCGTAGATCTCGCGGTAGGAGACGTCCTCCTCCGGCCGCGTCGCCATCAGCCTGACGATGTTAAACTCGGTCAGCGTCAGGTCGATCCGGGTGCCGTCCCACAGCGCGCGGCTGTTGTCCAGGCGCAGCTCCAGCTTGCCGAGGCGATGGACGCCGCCGACGTCGGCGGCCGCGGCCTCGTCGCCGGGGGTCTTGGTCCCGTCGATGATCAGGCGCATGCGCTTCAGCAGGATCGACAGGCTGCGCGACTTCTCGACGAAGTCCAGGGCGCCGCCGGACAGCGCGGCCTCCTCATAGATCTGGTCGGACAGCACGGTCAGGAAGATGACCGGGAGGTCGATGCCGCGGGCGCGCATCTGGCGCAGCACCTCGAGGCCATCCATCTTCGGCATGCGCCAGTCCAGCAGGACGATGTCCACCTGACCGCCGTTGGCGAAGAAGTCCAGCGCCGGCTCCCCGCGGTCGAAGGACACCACCTCGAAGCCCTCGTCGCCGAGGTTGAGGCCGAGCGACTCCCGAAACAGGTCGTCGTCGTCGACCAGCGCGACCCGCGCCAGCGTTGCATTACTCACGGCTGCCATCCCCGGCTTGGGCAAGCAGTTGGGCGAAGCATCGTTGATCGACATCTGGGACATGTTCGCTGCTCTTCACATCATAGGAAAGGGCTCGGAAGTCCTGCGACGACAGGTCCATGTAGAAGAACACCTTCAAGGTGCAAGCACCGTTGGCGTAACTCCACACTCTGGCCGGCGACTGGTCTTCCATGGCGACCGGGACACCCAGGAGGCGCTTGGTCTGGCTCTGGTCCAGCCCCATCAGCGTCTCCGGCGCGAGTTTGGCCGGGGCGGCCATGGCAACACCCATGCCGCCCTGCGGAATTTCTGTACGGACCGACGGCTTGACCTTCGGTCGCGGCGTCTGGAGCGCGGCGCTCGCCCCCTGCACGCTGGTGCGGGATGAAAGCGTCGCCTTGTCCGGGTTGACGGTCGTGCCGGGGCACCCGGTCAGCAGCAGAACCGCCAGAACGAGCCCCGCCCCGCACCGTCGGCAACCGGTGCCGACTCCTCCAGCCACTTCGTGGATGGTGCCGGTCATGCTCATGGTCCGGACCTTTCAAACATCGTGGTCGAATTCGCGGGGTTCTTCGCGGCATCTTCGCCGCAGTTCCCGCCTCCGGTGCACAGAAGATCAGTCGATGCTGGTTAATGGCGGGTTAAATGACGGCTTCCTACCCCCTTTTTGCGGGAAGCGAGACATATTTTTCTGACATTGCCTAGGCTAACAGCGGACAAAGATGAAAATCACCCAACTCCTTGACGATGAATTGTTTCTGTTTTCAACCTAATTGGGCGGTATCGACGCGATAAGGTTTAAAAGCTGTATGGGTGAACACGAGTGTGCATGGGGGTATTCCCGCCGCATACCGGCCGAGCCGGAATCTCGCCGGCCCGCGGCTTCGCCGGATGCTCTTGATCCCGGCCGGGGCGGGGAAGACGGGAAGTGGGGAGCCGGGCGGGGCATGCCCCCGAAAAGCAATCGGCGGCGGAGCCACCCGGGTATGGCCCCGCCGCCGTTCAGCCGGATGGGCAACACGTCGTTCCGAGGAACCCCTGTGGGGCCGAACGTTGCCGCGTATATCCAGCTGCGTTTCCGACCGAGCCTTCAGGCTGGTCGGCGGCGAGCGATCAATGCTGACGAAGCATCACCGTTCACGCCCGTGAGCGTGCTCCTCCCACGGGTCGCCGTCAAGGGTCTGGGTTGCGGCAAAATCGTGGGGTTAGCCCTTGCGGGGATACCCCGGGCGGGGCACCCTCTCCCCCAATGGGAGGGGCGGCGTCCCGCCAGGGGAAGAGCCGCCACGGAAACGACGAAGCACCGAGGTCACCCGTGACGGACCAGCAACGTCCGAGCGTGCCGTACCGCATCCTGCGCGTCTTCGCGCCGTTCGCCGTCGGCTATTTCATGTCCTACCTGTTCCGCACGGTGAACGCCGTCATCGCCGACGAGCTGACCGCGTCGCTGGGCATCACCGCGGCGGGATTGGGCTTCCTCACCAGCGCCTACTTCTTCGCGTTCGGGGCGTTCCAGGCGCCGCTCGGGATTCTCCTCGACCGCTTCGGGCCACGGAGGATCGAGACGGGGCTGCTGCTGGTCGCCGCAGCCGGCGCGGCGCTGTTCTCGGTGGGCGAAGGGCTGGGCACACTGGCGGTCGGGCGGGCGATGATCGGCATCGGCGTTTCGGCCTGCCTGATGGCGGCGATCACCGCCAACGTCATGTGGTGGCCGGCCGACCGGCTGCCCATGGTCAATGGCCTGTTCATGGCGAGCGGCGGCCTCGGCGCCGTGTTCGCCACCACGCCGGTGCGCGCTCTGATGACCGTCACCGACTGGCGCGGCCTGTTCCTCGGCCTGGCCGTCGTCACCGTGGCCTGCGCGGTGCTGCTGTATGTCGTTGTGCCCGAGCGGCCGCGCCGCAGTGGCGGCGGCGGCACCTGGGGGGCGCTGCTGCGCGGCACCGCCGACGTGTTCTCCAGCCGCACCTTCTGGCGCCTGGCGCCGCCGGCCGTGTTCATGCAGGGTGCCTTCATGGCCTACATGGCCCTGTGGGCCGGCCCGTGGCTGCGCGACGTGGACGGCTTCGACAAGACCGGCGTCGCCACCCACCTGCAATACGCAGCCATGGCGATGGTCGCCGGCTACACCGGCTTCGCGCTGGCGTCCGACGCGCTGCGCCGGCTCGGGCTGCCGCCGGTGACGGTGTGCACGGCGGGCATGCTGCTGGCGACCGCCGTGCAGGCAGCGCTGCTGCTGGGGCTGCCGATACCGCCGATGGCCGCCTGGGTTCTGTACCCGCTGTTCGCCAGCGCCTCGGTGATGATCTACGCCATCCTCTCGCAAGGTTTCCCGGCGGAGATGGCGGGGCGCGTCAACACCGCCGCCAACCTCCTGATGTTCGTGGTGGCGTTCGCCCTGCAATGGGGGCTGGGTTATGTGATCGGCGCCTTCCCGCCCACCCCCGGCGGCTACGCGCCGGAAGGGCACCGGCTTGCGCTGCTGATCGTGGTGTCGGGACAGGTCGCGGCGCTGCTCTGGCAGCTCTGGCCACGCCGGACGCCGCAGCCGGCGGTTGAGGCGCACACCGCCTCCGGTTCGGGGTAACCCGGCTCCGCCACGTCTCCTCCGGTCCGTCCCGCAGGCCGCCTTCGGAACCCTGACCTTCGCCCTTTGTTTATGGGGCGAGTTTCCGCGAAGGCAGCCAAGCCCGCAGACGAACGACATCTCCAGGAGGATCACGATGGCAACGCGCGATAATTCGGGTCAGGGCGGTCCGGAGAACAAGGGGCCGCTCGGCCGCGCGCAGGAGGAGGCGACGGACGCCGGCCGCCAGGGCATCGGCGCCGCCCAGAACCGGATCCGCGCAGTCTTCGAGCAGCAGAGCCACCGCGCCGCCGACCAGATCGGCAGCGTCGCCCATGCCCTGCATCAGGCGGCCGAGCAGCTGGAGGCGGAGAACAACGGCACCGCCGCCCGCTACACGGTCATGGCCGCCGACCGGGTCGAGCAGTTCGCCGACACCCTGCGCAATTCGACGGTGGACGATCTGGTCGGTCAGGTCGAGGGCTTCGCCCGCCGTCAGCCGGAGATCTTCCTGGGCGCGGCGTTCGGCGTCGGTTTCCTGTTCGCCCGCTTCATCAAGAGTTCCAGCGAGCGCATCCGCATGGCCGATCTGATGCGCCAGGAGGCTGGGCACATGGGTGGCGGCGGTGGCGGTGGCCGCGCGCGCGGCACCTACGACTTCTCCGCCGAACGCCAGAACATCGGCGGCTCCTACCC
>JAEYOB010000314.1 GCA_023412175.1 Pseudomonadota bacterium
CCCCCGCCCAGCGGGGGCGGGTTAGGGTGGGGGGCCGTGACGAGAGCCCGCACAGACTCCGGCTCGTCCAGCAACCCCACCGTGTGCCGCACGCACACCGCCGGCAGCGGACGCAGATTCTTGAGAAAGCCCCCAAGGTCGAAGCCAGCCAGATCCGGTGTCAGTCGCGTGTCCAAACCCGCGACGTTCGCCGCCATCCCCGTGAAGAAGTCCAAGCCAAGCGCCCGCAGCAGCCCGTCCAGCACCGCCTTGTCGATCTGCGCCGGCCCGTAGGCGGCGGTCAGCCGCGTCTCGCCGGCCGCCAGACAGGCCGCCTCATGGGCGTCGCGGGCGTCGGCATGATGATCGAACGCGGTGGCCGGCCGCAGGCCGGTCAGATAGGCCTGTCGCGACAGCCGCAGCGACAGCCGCAGGCCCTCTACCGTCTGCGCCGGCGTCCGGTCTGGGCGCTTGTCGAACCATTTCGGCATCATCATCTCGGCCGTGCAGCCCCACGCCTCGCCCTTTCCCTCCACCGCCACCAGCGCGCGGACGAAGGCCTGCGGCGCCTCCTCCACGGTCACCGCACCGAAGCGGAAGGGTTTGACGAAGCGCACCGGGCGCTCGAACAGCTCGATGGCGCGGATGCGCAGCCGCGAGGTCTCCATCAGTCGAGATGCCCCTGCGTGAAGAAGTGCGCGCGGATCCGCTGCGTCAGCTGCACGAAGACGGGATCGCCCATGACGTCCAGCGTGCGCGGGCGCGGCAGCGGCACCTCGTATGTGGCGGCGATGGTGCCGGGCCGCTCGCTCATCACCATGACGCGGTCGGCGAGGAACACCGCCTCCGGAATGGAATGGGTGATCAGCAGCACGGTCTTGCCGGTCTCGTGCTGGATGCGCTGGAGTTCGAGGTTCATCCGTTCGCGCGTCATGGCGTCGAGCGCGCCGAACGGCTCGTCCATCAGCAGGATCTTCGGGTCGTGCACCAGCGCCCGGCACAGCGCCGCGCGCTGCTGCATGCCGCCCGACAACTGCCAGGGATACTTGTTGGCGAAGCCCTCCAGCCCGGTCATGCGCAGCAGGGTCCGGGCACGCTCCAGATACTCTTCGCGCGGCAGGCCGCGCACCTCCACCGGCATCATGACGTTGCGCAGCACCGAGCGCCACGCCAGCAGCACCGGGCTCTGGAACACGATGCCGACGTCGTCGTGCGGCTCGTTGATCTCCGTGCCCTCGATGCGGATGGTGCCGGAGGTCGCCGACAGCAGGCCGGCGACCATCTTCAGCAGCGTCGATTTCCCGCAGCCGGACGGGCCGACGATCACCAGGAACTCGCCCTCGCGGACATCGAACGTCAGCGGTTGCAGGGACGGCACCTCGCCGTCGCGGGTGCGGTATGTCTTCGAGACGCCCTCGACCCGGATCAGGGTCTGCGGCGGCTTCTGCGCCGTCGCCGGCGTATCCCCCACCAGCTTCAGATGCGGCGATGCCATCCCTGCGCCCCCCTCACTTGCTGGCGCCCATGGTGGCCGCACCCGGCAGGTAGGCGTTGGTGTAATAGCCGGCGAGCTTATCCTTCGCTGCCGCGTCCACGCCGCCGTACTGCACCAGCAGATCCATGGATTCCTGCATGTTCTCGTCGGAGACACGGAACGGCTGGGCGCTCTTGCCGTCCGGGTCCTTGTAGAGCGGGATGGTCAGCTCGAAGCCTTCGGTCAGCGTGGCGATCTGGCCACCCTTGGGGTTGGCGTTGAGGATCGCCTGCGCCGCCGCCTTGGGATCCTTGGAGGCTTCCTCGACGGACTTGGTCGCGGCGGCCATGAAGCGGCGCACGAGATCCTCCTTCTCCTTCACGTAGCCGGTGTTGGCGACGATGCCGGAGCTGACCATCTTGATGCCGTAGTCGGAGAAGCGGATCGGCGTCACCGCCTTGCCGGTGGCATCCTTGATCTTCATGGATTGGTCCATGACGTAGCCGAGCAGCAGGTCGGCCTGGCCGTTGATGACGGCGTTCAGCTTGGTCTGCGCGTCGCCCGAGACGACCTGAAAGTCGCTTTCCTTCAGGTTCGTCTTCTTCAGGAACAGCGGCCAGATCTGCGACATGGAATCGCCGGGGGTGACGGCGACGGTCTTGCCCTTGATGTCCTCGGGTTTGCGGATGTTCTTGTCGGAGAAGCCCATCGCCGACATCGGGCTGGTCTGCAGCAGCACGCCGGTGGAGACCAGCGGCGCGCCCTTGGCCGCCGCCTTGATCATGGTGGGCACGTCGATGTAGCCGAAGTCGGCGGTCTTCGCCGCCACCGCCTGCGCGGTCACCGCCGAGCCGCGTCCCTCCTGGATGTCCAGGTCGATGCCCTGCTCGGTGAAATAGCCCTTCTCCTTGCCGTAGTAGAACGGCGCGTGCTCGCCATAGACGTACCAGTTCAGCATCAGCGTGACCTTGTCGGCGGCGAATGCCGGCCCGGTAAAGAGCGGGGCGGCGAACAGGGCGATGACCGCTGCGACCAGTGCCTTCTTCATCCGTTTCCTCCCATTGTCCCCTGGCGGTTTCCGTCAAGCGGTGGCTGCGAACACGTGGCGCTGGCTCGCGTGCCAGGGGATCGCGAGCCGTTCGATGACGTCGATGATCCAGAACAGCACCACCCCGATGAGCGCCAGCACGATGAGCGCGGCGAACATGGTGGGCAGTTCGAAGTTGCCGATGGAGCGTTGCAGCACGAAGCCGATGCCGGAGTTGGAGCCGACGAACTCGCCCACCACCGCGCCGACCACCGCCAGCGTGATCGACACCTTCAGCCCTGCGAAGATCGCCGGCAGCGCGTGCGGCAGGCTGACCATGCGGAAGGTCTGGAGGCGCGACGCCTTCATGGAGCGCGCCAGATCCATCATGTCCTGGTCCACCGACTTGAAGCCCTGCACCGCCGATACGACGATGGGGAAGAAGCCCAGCAGGAACGCCGAGATCACCTTCGGCACGATGCCGAAGCCGAACCAGACGACGAACAGGGGCGCGATGGCGACCTTGGGAATCGACTGCGAGAAGACCAGCAGCGGGTAGACGTACGCCTCCACCGTGCGCGAGCCGGCGATCAGCATGGAGATCGGAATCCCGAAGGCGACCGACAGCGCGAAGCCGCCCAGCGTCGCCAGCGTCGTCGGCACCGCGGCGGCGAGCAGCGTATCCCATTGGTCGATCAGCGCCAGGATCACGTCCTTGGGCGCGGGCACGAGGTAGGGCGGGATCGCCAGGACGCGCACCGCGACGTCCCACAGCGCGGTCAGCAGCACCAGGAAGATCAGCGGCCGGAGCCAGTTCGAGTTGAGCACGCGCTCAAGCGCGCCCACGCCATGTCGGCCGTCCCTGCGGCGGTCCATTCTTTCCTCCCCGCCGGTTCGCGTCCTGCTCGTTCGTGCACTTGTTAACCGGCTGGTTAAAAGCTATCGGGGGCGGGGTTCGTCCGTCAACCCACCAAGATGGATAGGGCTGACAATCCGCCTTCCCATGTTTTCCGTTGCGATGGATGAATGTGTTGCCCGTCCCTGTTCACGTCCATGCATCCCTGACGGAGGAGACGATGAGGATCACGCGCGTGCTGGCAGCCGGGACGGTGGCGCTGTCGCTGAGCGCCTGCGCCGGAACCGGCTACGACAACGGGTACGGCTATTACGACCGCGGCGGACCGCAGATCAGCGGACAGACCGCCGGCATGGTCGGCGGCGCCGTGCTCGGTGGGCTGGTGGGCTCGCGGTTCGGCGGCGGCAGCGGCAAGATCGCCACCACCGGCCTCGGCGCGGTGCTCGGCGGGCTGGCCGGGTCGGCCGTTGGCTCGTCCATTGACGAGCGCAACGCCGCCGAGGCGCGCTACCAGCGCCAGCGCATGGCCGACCGCAACCCCTGGTTCCAATAGGCCGGGATCAGCGCCGCAGCGAGGTCAGCACCAGCTCGGTCATGTGGGCGAGGCGCTCGTCCTTGGCCGGCTCGGCCAGCAGGTCGCGGCCGAAGATCGCCGACAGCGTGTGCGCGTTCGACAGGTAGAAGTACGCCAGCGCAGCGATGGAGATGTAGAGCTGCACCGGGTCCACCCCGGCGCGGAACACGCCGTCGGCCTCGCCGCGCTTCAGCACGTCGGCGATCAGCAGCACGAAGGGCGAGTGCATGGACTTGACGTTCTGCGAGCCTCTCAGATGCTTGGCCCGGTAGATGTTCTCGTTGTTGAGCAGCGCCAGGAACTCCGGGTGCTCGATGAAGTAGTGCCATGTGAAGGCGATCAGCCGGGCGATGGCGTCGGGCGGCGCCAGCGTCTCCAGGCTCAGCTTCCGCTCGGCGGCGCGGATGTCGGCGTAGGCCGCCTCCAGCACCGCCAGATACAGCCCCTCCTTGTTGCCGACATGGTAGTACAGCATGCGCTTATTGGTGCCCGCCGCCTCGGCGATGCGGTCCACCCGCGCCCCGCCCAGCCCGTGCCGCGCGAACTCGTCGCGCGCCGCCACCAGGATGCGGGCGCGCGTGCCCTCCGGGTCGCGGGGCGTCCCGGTCTTGCGCGGCTTCCTCGGAGCGGTAACGGCGTCCATGGTTCCCATGCTAGCAGTCAGAGGGGGCGGCTGACGACCCGCACATGCAACGGCCGTCCGGCGAGCCAGCCGACGACGCCGGCCGCCAGCGTCACCACGACGAACAGCGGACCGGACAGCTCCCAGCCGCCGGTCCGGTCGTGCAGCAGCCCGACCAGCAGCGGTCCGCACGCCGCCAGGGAATAGCCGACGCTCTGCGCCATGCTCGACAGGCTGGCGGCGACGTGCGGATCGCCGGCGCGCAGCACGATCAGCGTCAGCCCCACGGCGAAGGAGCCGCCCTGCCCCAGCCCCACCAGCACCGCCCACAGCCACACCGTGCCCATGGGTGCGTACAGGCAGCCGAGCAGCCCGCTCAACGTCAGCGACAGCATGACCAGCACCACGCCGCCCTGGTGACGCCGACGCCCGGCGACGATGGGCGCGCTCAGCGCGGTGATGAGCTGCACCATGATCGAGCCGGACACCACGAATCCGGCGCCCATCGGATCAAGGCCACGGTCGCGCAGGATCGGCGCCAGCCATGCGAACACCACGTAGGCC
>JAEYOB010000362.1 GCA_023412175.1 Pseudomonadota bacterium
AGCCTACGGTGGTCAACAATGTGCTGTCGCTGACCTCGGTGCCGGTGATCCTCGACAAGGGCGCGGCCTACTACCGCGACTTCGGCGTCGGGCGCTCGCGCGGCACGCTGGCCTTCCAGCTCGCCGGCAACATCCGCCACGGCGGCATCGTCGAGAAGGCGTTCGGCATCACGCTGCACGAGCTGCTCTATGACTTCGGCGGCGGCACGCTGAGCGGCCGGCCGATCCGCGCCGTGCAGGTCGGCGGGCCGCTCGGCGCCTACCTGCCCCCCGCCCTGTTCGACCTGCCCAAGGACTACGAGGCCTTCGCCGCGGCCGAAGCCATCGTCGGGCATGGTGGGATCGTGGTGTTCGACGACCGCGTGGACATGGCGAAGCAGACACGTTTCGCCATGGAATTCTGCGCCGCCGAATCCTGCGGCAAGTGCACGCCCTGCCGCGTCGGCGCGGTGCGCGGGGTGGAGGTGATGGACAAGGTCATCACCGGGCAGAACGTCACGGCGAACCTCACCCTGCTCCAGGATCTCTGCGAAGTGATGGTGGACGGCTCGCTGTGCGCCATGGGCGGCATGACGCCGGTGCCGGTGCGCAGCGCGCTCAAGCACTTCCCCGAGGATTTCCTCCGCGGCCCGGCGGCCATCGCGGCCGAGTGACCGAGCCCTCTCCCCCAGGGGGAGGGAATGACAGACCCGATGAGGACCACAGCCATGTCGCTCAAGGACATCGACTACGGCACCCCGGCGCGCGAATCCGCGACGACGGTGACGCTCACCATCGACGGGCGCAGCGTCACCGTGCCGGAGGGCACCTCGGTGATGCGTGCGGCGGCCGAAGCCGGAATCTCGGTGCCGAAGCTGTGCGCCACCGACCATCTGGAGGCCTTCGGCTCCTGCCGGCTGTGCGCGGTGGAGATCGAGGGGCGGCGCGGCACGCCGGCCTCCTGCACCACGCCGGTCGCCCCCGGCATGAGCGTCTGGACGCAGACCGATCGGCTGGCCCGGCTGCGCCGCGGCGTCATGGAGCTGTACATCTCCGACCATCCGCTGGACTGCCTGACCTGCGCCGCCAACGGCGACTGCGAGCTGCAGGACATGGCCGGCGCGGTCGGGCTGCGCGAGGTGCGCTACGGCTACGACGGCAAGAACCACCGCGCCGCGGCGAAAGACGAAAGCAACCCGTACTTCACCTTCGACCCCGCCAAGTGCATCGTCTGCTCGCGCTGCGTGCGCGCCTGCGACGAGGTGCAGGGCACCCTGGCGCTGACGCTCGACGGCCGCGGCTTCGACTCCAAGGTATCGTCGGGCGCGCTGGAGAGCTTCATGGACTCCGAGTGCGTGTCGTGCGGCGCCTGCGTGCAGGCCTGCCCGACCGCCACGCTGACCGAGAAGTCGGTGATCCAGTCGGGCCAGCCCGAGCACAGCGTCGTCACCACCTGCGCCTATTGCGGCGTCGGCTGCTCCTTCAAGGGGGATATGATGGGCACGACCGTGGTCCGTATGGTGCCTTGGAAGGACGGCGGCGCCAACGAGGGGCATTCCTGCGTCAAGGGCCGCTTCGCCTGGGGCTACGCCACCCACAAGGACCGCCGCACCCAGCCGATGATCCGCGAGACCACCGCCGACCCGTGGCGCGTGGTGTCGTGGGACGAGGCCATCGCCTACGCCGCCCGGCGCCTGAAGGCGGTGCAGGAGAAGCACGGCCGCGGCTCCATCGGCGGCATCACTTCCTCGCGGACCACCAACGAGGAGGTCTACGTGGTGCAGAAGATGATCCGCGCCGCCTTCGGCAACAACAACGTGGACACCTGCGCCCGCGTCTGCCACTCGCCAACCGGCTACGGCCTGAAGCAGGCGTTCGGCACCTCGGCCGGCACGCAGGACTTCCGCAGCGTCGATCAGGCCGACGTCATCCTGGTGATCGGCGCCAACCCGACCGACGGCCACCCGGTGTTCGGCTCGCGCATGAAGCAGCGCATCCGCAAGGGGGCGAAGCTGGTCGTCGTCGATCCGCGCCGCATCGACCTCGTGCGCAGCCCGCACGTCGAGGCGGCGCATCACCTCCAGCTCCGGCCCGGCACCAACGTGGCGGTGCTGAACGCGCTGGCGCACGTGATCGTCACCGAGGATCTGGTGGACCACGCCTTCGTCGGCGAACGCTGCGACCCGGCCGATTTCGCGCAGTGGGCCGCCTTCGTCGCCGAGCCGCGCAACAGCCCCGAGGCGGTGGCCGAACGGACCGGCGTTCCGACGGAGGAACTGCGCGCCGTGGCGCGCCTCTACGCCACCGGCGGCAACGCGGCGATCTACTACGGCCTGGGCGTCACCGAGCACAGCCAGGGCTCGACCAGCGTCATGGCGATGGCGAACCTCGCCATGGCAACCGGCAACATCGGCCGGCCGGGCGTCGGCGTGAACCCGCTGCGCGGCCAGAACAACGTGCAGGGCTCCTGCGACATGGGCTCCTTCCCGCACGAGTTCTCCGGCTACCGCGACGTCGCCGACGAGGCGGTGCGCCGACAGTTCGAGGCGGTGTGGAACGCGACGCTCGATCCCGTCCCCGGCCTGCGCATCCCCAACATGTTCGACGAGGCGGTGCACGGCAGCTTCAAGGGCCTGTTCGTCCAGGGCGAGGACATCGCCCAGTCCGATCCCAACACCCAGCACGTCCACGCCGCACTGGAGGCCATGGAGATCGTCATCGTGCAGGACCTGTTCCTGAACGAGACGGCGGCCTTCGCACACGTCTTTCTGCCCGGCACCTCGTTCCTGGAGAAGGACGGCACCTTCACCAACGCCGAGCGCCGCATCAACCGCGTCCGCCCGGCCATGCCGCCGAAGACCGGCAAGCACGAGTGGCAGATCCCGTGCGATCTGGCGGCGGCCATGGGCTATCCCATGCACTACGACGACGCCTCGCAGATCATGGACGAGATCGCCGCCGTCACGCCGACCTTCCGCGGCGTCAGTTTCGCCACGCTCGACCAACTGGGCAGCGTGCAGTGGCCGTGCAACGACGATGCCCCCGAGGGCACGCCGATCATGCACGCCGACGGCTTCGTGCGCGGCAAGGGGCAGTTTGTGGTGACCGAGTACGTGCCGACGCCGGAACAGGCCTCGCGCTTCTACCCGCTGATCCTGACCACCGGGCGCATCCTCAGCCACTACAACGTTGGCGCCCAGACGCGGCGCACCGCCAACGTCGCCTGGCACCCGGAGGACATCCTGGAGATCCACGCCCACGACGCCGAGCAACGCGGCATCCGCGACGGCGACCTCGTCTCGCTGGCCAGCCGCATCGGCGCCACCACGCTGAAGGCGCGCGTTTCCGATCGCATGCCGCAGGGAGTGGTCTACACTACCTTCCACCACCCGGTGACCGGCGCCAACGTGGTGACCACCGAGAACTCCGACTGGGCGACCCAGTGCCCGGAATACAAGGTGACCGCCGTGCAGGTGACCCGCAGCAACCAGCCCGCCGACTGGCAGCGCAAGCACGCGGCCGTCATCGAGCCGGCCGCGGCGGAATAGGGGAGACCGCCATGCAGCCCCTCGCCCACTCGCGCCCGGCCCAGGGCGTCGGCTATCCCTCCCCCGCCAACCGCTCGGACGTGACGTGGCTGGTGGCGGAAGAGGTGCCGGTCGCCTTCGAGTACAACCGCCGCGCCCACGCGGTGATGATGGCGACCCCGGCCGACCTGGAGAACTTCGCGCTCGGCTTCAGCCTGTCCGAAGGAATCCTGGGCTCGCCGGACGACGTGGACGGGATCCGCGTGCGGCACACGGCCGACGGTATCGTCCTGTCGATCGATTGCGACCCGCTGAAGCTGCTCAAGGGCTCGCTGCGCCAGCGCTCCATGGAGGGGCGGAGCGGCTGCGGGCTGTGCGGGGTGGACAGCCTCGCCAACGTGCTGCGCGCTCCCCGCCGGGTGGAGGCGTCGTTCGTGCCGGACGCCGGCGCGGTGGCGGCCGCCTTCGCGGCGCTGCCGGCGCACCAGCCGATGAACCGCGCCAACCGCTCGCTGCACGCCGCGGCCTGGGCCGACC
>JAEYOB010000439.1 GCA_023412175.1 Pseudomonadota bacterium
CCCTGCACGTGCTGCTGATGGATCAGGTGGTGCCGCGCGCCGAACAGGCCCTGCAGGACTGGTGGGCGGCGCGCCCGGCGCCGACCGCCGAGGACACGAAGCCGGCCAAGACGGTCTGGCTCCGCGCCGGCGGCAGCATCGTCTCGGTCGCGGCGGTGCACGAGGACGGCCGCCGGCTCGACGGCGTGACCATCGTCTCCCGCACCGGGGAGGGCCTGGCGGCCGGCCGCATCGCCGCGCGCGAGGCCCGGTGGGAGGACGGCCGCTGGACCCTCCGCGACGCGGACACGCTGGCCCTGCTGGCGAACGGCGCGCTGAGGACCGGGCATCAGGACAGCATGCCCTGGCCCGACGGCCCGGCGCCCGAGAACGTCGCCTTCGTCGCCAAGCCGACGGAGTTCCTGTCGGTCGGCCGGATCGTCTCGATCATGGAGGGTTCGTGGTCCGGCACCCGCGACCGCGCCTACTACGAGACGCGGGTGCAGAAGATCTTCGCGATCCCCGCCTCGTCCATCATCATGCTGCTGCTCGCCCAGCCGGCGCTGCATGGAATCCGCCGCAGCTCCGCCTTCGGTTCCGGCATGGCGATCGGACTGGGATTGGGGTTATTGTTCCTCGTCTTCCAGGGACTCCTTTCGGCGCTCGCCGAGGCGGACACGCTGCCCCCCACGCTGGCCGTCTGGCTGCCCCTGGTGATCTTCGCCTGCATCGGCGGGGCGATCCTCCTCCACCAGGAAGAGTGATCGGCACCGCAGGCAACACACGGCATTCGGGAGATACGGCGACATGGCGGGCTGGAGCGGGCGGACCTACGACCTCGGGCGGATGAGCCTGCGCGACCTTCTGGTGGCTTACGCGACCTACCCGGCGATCCAGGTCTACGCCGCCATCGGCGTGCTCGGCGCGGCCCTGGCGGTCGCCTGGACGGAGAACGGCGGGCGCACGGCGCTGGCGGCGCTGCTCATGGTGGTGCTCTACCCCTTCGTCGAATATTGCCTGCACCGCTTCATCCTGCACGGCCGTTTCCTCTACAAGTCGCGGCTGACCGCCGCGCTGTGGAAGCGCATCCATTTCGACCACCACCAGGACCCCCACAAGCTGGAGGTGCTGTTCGGCTCGCTCGCCAACACGCTGCCGCTGATCCTCGCCATCGCGCTCCCCCTCGGCTGGGCGGTGGACGGCCGGGCGGGGGCCGCGGCGGCGCTCGCCAGCGCGACGGTGCTCATGTGCATCTACGAGTTCTGCCACTGCATGCAGCACCTGAACGTCAAACCAAAGAACCGCCTGCTGCTCCGCATCAAGCAGCTCCATCTGGCGCACCATTTCCACGACGAGAACAGCAACTACGGCATCACCACCTTCCTGGTGGACCTGCTGGCCGGCACCTTCAGCGGCGATACGCAGAGCCGCCCGCGCAGCCCCACAGTGTTCAACCTCGGCTACGATGCCGCGGAGGCCCAGCGCTACCCCTGGGTGGCCGACCTGACCGGCGCGCCGCCGCGCGACCGGCCGCCGGGGCCGCGCGAGGAGGCGGTGTCCTCGTGACCGATCTGCTCCTCGACCGGCCGGGCACGGACACGGCAGCGGGCATCGAGATCCTGCCGGTCGCCGGCCGTGCCGGCATGGACCGCTTCATCCGCGTGCCCTTCGACCTGCACCGCGACGATCCCGCCTGGATCCCGCCGCTGCTGATGGAGCGCCGCGCCGCGCTGTCGCCGTCGGGGAACCCGTACTTCCGCCACGCCGACGCGGCGTTCTGGATCGCCCGGCGCGACGGCCGCGACGTGGGCCGGGTCAGCGCGCAGATCGACCGGCTGGCGGAGGCCGGGACCGGCCATTTCGGCATGCTCGCGGCGGTGGACGACACGGCCGTGGTCGGCGCCCTGATGGACACGGCGGAACGCTGGCTGCGCGCGCGCGGCGCCACGCGGGCGCTCGGCCCCTTCAACCTGTCGATCAACGAGGAGACCGGGCTTCTGGTGGACGGCTTCGACACGCCGCCCATGCTGATGATGGGGCACGACCGCCCCTATCTCGGTCCGCTGCTGGAGCGCGCCGGCTACGCCAAGGCCAAGGATGTGCTGGCCTACCTCAGCGAGGGGCCGGAACTGCCGGCCAGCGTCAAGGCGATGATCGCCCGGCCGCTGCCGCCCAACGTCCGCATCCGCCGGATGCGCATGGCCGATTACCGGCAGGAGGTCGGCGCGCTCACCGACATCTTCAACGATGCCTGGAGCGGCAACTGGGGCTTCGTCCCGCTGACCGGAGACGAGATCGACCACATGGCCAAGCAGATGAAGCCGCTCATCGACGAGCGGCTCGTCTGGTTCGCCGAGGTGGACGGTGAGCCGGCGGCCTTCGCGGTCTGCCTGCCCAACCTGAACGAGGCGATCCGCGACCTCGACGGGCGGCTGCTGCCGTTCGGCTGGGCGAAGCTGCTGTGGCGGCTGAAGGTCTCGGGGGTGAGCAGCGCCCGCGTGCCGCTGATGGGCGTGCGGCGCAAGCACGCGAACAGCCTCCTGGGCGGCCTGCTCGCCTTCCTGATCATCGCCGCGGTCCGCCGCGAGGCCGCAGCGCTGGGCCTGCACCGGATCGAGATGTCGTGGGTGCTGGAGGACAACCAGCCCATGCGCCGCATCGCCGAGGCGGTCGGCGGACGCCCCTACAAGACCTACCGCGTCTACGGGAAGGCTCTGTGAGAGCGGTCAACAAGTGTCCTGCCCCCACC
>JAEYOB010000440.1 GCA_023412175.1 Pseudomonadota bacterium
CCCGCGCCCGCCCCGGGGCCGGCGCCCGACGACCCGCGGCCCATCCCGGTCGCGCTGGACCCCGACGTGCCGCCGGTCGAGCCGCCCGCGGTGCCCGGCGGGCTCGCGCTGCTACCGGAGGATCCCATGCCGCTACCGGACGAGCCCATGCCGCCGCTCGACGACGAGCCGGAGTTGCCGCGGCAGGCCGGGTTGGTGCTGGCCGGCGTGCAGTCGAGGGTGGACGAGTTGCCGGTCGAGCCCGACGGGCTGGTCATGGTCGACCCGGTGCTGCCGGTGCCGCTGGTCCCCGAACTCGACTGCGCGAACGCCGGGGCGCTGAACAGGGCGGCGGCCGAGACGGCGGCGATCAGTGCATGACGCATACGGTTCTTCCTCTCCTTGCGATCTTCGGACGCGGTGTCCTTGGGGTGGGGCGTGGCCGGACCGTTTGGCCGCCCCGCTCGCCTTGCAAACAGGCCATGGCCGGAATGGTCCCCGGCAAATTCGCCGAGGCGGTGGACGCTGGCTCCGCGCTCCCGACATAATGTCTGGAAGAACGTGGGAGGAGTGCGTGGAGACCATCGAGGGCGGCGGGCGCCGCCTCTGGGACATCAGCCCGGCCTTGCGCCCCGGCATCCCGGTGTGGCCGGGCGATACCGCGTACGAGGAGGTGCGGACCTGGGCGATCGGGTCGGGCTGCCCGGTCAACGTGTCGCGAATCACGCTGTCGACGCACACCGGCGCGCACGCGGACGCGCCGCTGCACTACGCCGCCGACGGGCGGCCGGTGGGGGAACTGGACCTGTCCGTCTATCTGGGGCCCTGCCGGGTGGTGGACGTGCGGGGCTGCGAGGCGCGGGTGCCGGTGGATGCATTGGCCGGCCGGCTGGACGGCGCGCCGCCGCGGCTGATCCTCAAGACCTACACACGCAACCCCGTCGAGCACTGGGACGCCGACTTCACCGCCGTGCATCCGGATACCGTGGACCTGCTGGCGGGGCATGGCGTGCGGCTGATCGGCATCGACACGCCGTCGCTCGACCCGCAGGAGTCCAAGACCATGGATGCCCACAACCGGGTGAGGGCGCACGGCCTCGCCATCCTGGAGGGACTGGTGCTCGACGACGTGGAGCCGGGCGACTACGAGCTGATCGCACTGCCCCTCAAGCTCGCCAACCTGGACGCCGCCCCGGTGCGCGCCGTGCTGCGGGAGCTGCGGCCATGAGGGCGCTGACCCGCACCGACATCGAGGCGCTCGATGCCACGGACCCGCTGGCCCTCCGGCGGGAGCGGTTCGACCTGCCGGACGGCGTCATCTACCTGGACGGCAATTCTCTGGGCGCGCTGCCCAAGGCGACGCCGGGGCACCTGGAGCGGGTGGTGCGCGCCGAGTGGGGACAGGGGCTGATCCGAAGCTGGAACGATGCCGGCTGGATCGACCTGCCGCAGCGCGTCGGCGACAAGATCGGCCGGCTGGTCGGCGCTGCGCCGGGGCAGGTGGTCGTGGCCGACTCCACCTCGGTGAACCTGTTCAAGGCGCTGGCCGCGGCGGTGCGCATGCGGCCGGGGCGTAGCGTCGTGCTGTCGGAGCGCGGCAACTTCCCGACCGACCTCTACATCGTGCAGGGGCTGGGCGCGCTGATCGGCGGCGTCGAGCTGCGCCTGGTCGAACGCGAGGAGATTCCCGCCGCCATCGACGCACACACCGCCGTGGTGATGCTGACGCATGTCGATTACCGCACCGGCGCCGTGCACGACATGGCGGCGGTGACCCGCGCGGCGCAGGACGCGGGTGCCCTGATGCTGTGGGACCTCGCGCACAGCGCCGGGGCGCTGCCGGTGGACCTTGACGGCTGCGGCGCCGACCTCGCGGTCGGGTGCGGCTACAAGTACCTGAACGGCGGCCCCGGCGCGCCGGCGTTCCTCTATGTCGCGGCGCGCCATCAGGAGGCGTTCCGGCAGCCGCTCGCCGGCTGGATGGGGCATGCCGCGCCCTTCGCCTTCGGCACAGCCTACGAGCCGGCACCCGGCATCCGCCGTGCGCTGTGCGGCACGCCGGCCGTGCTGGCGATGGCGGCGCTTGAGGTCGGGGTGGATGAGCTGTTGGCCGTGGACATGGGCGATATCCGCCTGAAGAGCCTGGGGCTCACCCGGCTGTTCCGCACACTGGTCGCGCAGGAATGCGCCGGATTCGGCCTCGCCCCGGTCGGGCCGGAGGAGCCGGAGCGTTGCGGCAGTCAGGTGTCGGTCGCGCATCCGCAGGGCTACGCGGTGATGCAGGCGCTGATCGCCCGCGGGGTGGTCGGCGACTTCCGCGCGCCGGACATCATGCGCTTCGGCTTCGCCCCGCTCTATCTGCGCTTCGCCGACGTCTGGGACGCCGTGCAGGCGCTGAGGGACATCCTGGCCACCGGGGCCTGGGGCCGCCCGGAATTCCACCGCCGCGCCGCGGTGACCTGAGGAGAACAGCGATGACCGACGACCTTCACCACCACGGCGCCCATCTCGACTTCACCCGCGACATGAGCTACGGCGACTATCTCGGGCTCGACCGGCTGCTGGATGCGCAGACGCCGTTGTCGTCCAACCACAACGAGCTGCTGTTCATCATCCAGCACCAGACCACCGAGCTGTGGATGAAGCTCATCCTGCACGAGCTGGGTGCGGCCAAGGCGCAGATCGCCGCCGACGATTTGGGGCCGGCGTTCAAGATGCTGGCGCGGGTGGCGCGCGTGATGAACCAGCTGATCCAGGCGTGGGACGTGCTGTCCACGCTGACGCCCAGCGAATACACGGCATTCCGCGACCAGCTCGGCAAGTCGTCGGGCTTTCAGTCGTACCAGTACCGCGCCATCGAGTTCACGCTGGGCAACAAGAACGCGGCCCTGCTGCAGCCGCACCGCCACCGCGAGGATCTGGCGGGGATGCTGGAGCGGTCGCTGACCACCCCCAGCCTGTACGACGAGGCGATCCGCGCGCTGGCCCGCGCCGGCCTGACCGTGGACGCGGAGTGCGTCGAGCGCGACTGGTCGCAGCCCTACCAGGCCAACGACAGCGTGCTGAAGGCCTGGCTGGAGGTCTACCGCGACCCCGACCATCACTGGAGCCTGTACGAACTGGCGGAGAAGCTGGTGGACCTGGAGGACAATTTCCGCCAATGGCGTTTCCGCCACGTCACGACGGTGGAGCGCGTCATCGGCCACAAGACCGGCACCGGCGGCACGGCCGGCGTGTCGTACCTGCGCAAGATGCTGGAAATTCGCCTGTTTCCGGAGTTGTGGGACGTGCGGACGCATCTCTGATACGGCCGGCGCTTGCCTGCCCGGGTCGCCTGTTCTATGGACACGGACGACAAGGGAGGACGGCACATGCCCCATGGCATCGACGGCATCGACCATCTGCTGATCGCGGTGCGCGACCTGGAAAAGGCGCGCGAGGCGTATGCCCGGCTCGGCTTCACGCTGACGCCGCGCGGCCGGCACACCGAGCTGAAGTCGGCCAACCATACGATCATGTTCCCCGGTGACTACGTGGAACTGCTCGCCATCGAGGAGCCGAACCCCGCCACCGCGGCGTGGTCGGAGTTTCTGAAGACCCGCGAGGGGCTGGCCGCCGCCGCGCTGAAGACCGGCGACGC
>JAEYOB010000510.1 GCA_023412175.1 Pseudomonadota bacterium
GCCCCGGCCTCGGCGACGTGCCGGCCGGCGGTGACGACATCCAGCCGTCGGTCCCGACGGAGCGTTAGGCCCGAAACCTCACGACCAGGGTGCGCGCGGCGCGCTCCAGTTCCGCCAGACGCTGACCAGACGCAGCGTGAAGGCGGCGAGCACGCCCGCCACCGCCACTGGCAGCGGTGGCAGGCCGAAATGCGTGCCGGCGATGACGATGACGGCCGCCAGCAGCGCCGCCACGGCGTAGATCTCCTCGCGCAGCACGCGGGGAACCTCGTTGACCAGAACGTCGCGCAGCACACCGCCGCCTATGGCCGTGATCACCGCCAGGAGCGCCGCCGGCAGCGGCGCCAGACCGTAGGCGAGCGCCTTCTGGCAACCGGCCACCGCGAAGATTCCCAGCCCCGCCGCGTCGAGCACCATGACGGGCCGGCTCACCCGCTCGATCCACCGATGGCCGAAGAACGCCACGATACCGGAGAGCAGCGCCGACCACAGGTAGCGCTCGTCGCGGAAGGTGGCCGGCGGCACCGCCCCGATCATCAGGTCGCGCACCACGCCGCCGGCCAGCGCGCAGGCCATGGCGAGCACCAGCACGCCGAACACGTCCAGCTTGTGCCGCACCGCCAGGGTGCCGCCGGTCAGCCCGAAGATGAAGATGCCCACGAGGTCCATCCACAGGACCAGGACGGACGGCTCGACCGGAAGCGCGGGAAGTGCTGGCATGGGACAGGCACCATAACGCAAAAAAGGGATGGGGGCCTTGCGGCCCCCATCCCCGTAACGGCGGAAGCGGCGCGCCTCAGCGGCGGACCACCATGAGCTTCTTGATCTCGGCGATGGCCTTGGCGGGGTTCAGACCCTTCGGGCACGCCTTGGTGCAGTTCATGATGGTGTGGCAGCGGTACAGGCGGAACGGATCCTCGAGATTGTCCAGGCGCTCGCCGGTCATCTCGTCGCGCGAATCGGCGATCCAGCGGTAGGCCTGGAGCAGGATCGACGGACCGAGGTAGCGGTCGCCGTTCCACCAGTAGCTGGGGCACGAGGTCGAGCAGCAGAAGCACAGGATGCACTCGTAGAGGCCGTCCAGCTTGGCGCGGTCCTCCGGCGACTGCAGGCGCTCGCGGCTCGGAGCCGGGGACTGCGTCTGCAGCCACGGCTTGATCGAGGCGAACTGGGCGTAGACGTGCTTCAGGTCGGGGACGAGATCCTTCACCACCGGCATGTGCGGCAGCGGGTAGATCTTGACGTCGCCCTTCACCTCCTCGATGGCCTTCAGGCAGGCCAGGGTGTTGGTGCCGTCGACGTTCATCGCGCACGACCCGCAGATGCCCTCGCGGCAGGAGCGCCGGAAGGTCAGCGTCGAGTCGAGCGTGTTCTTGATGTAGATGATCGCGTCCAGCACCATCGGGCCGAACTTGTCGAGATCGACCACATAGGTGTCGACCCGCGGGTTCTGCCCGTCGTCCGGGTTCCAGCGGTAGATCTTGAACGTCTTGACCCGCTTCGCGCCGTTGGCCGCGTTGATCGTCTTGCCGACGCCGACCTTCGAATTGGCGGGAAGGTTGAATTCAGCCATGTGTGTCTTCCTTGCCTTCTGAGTCGGGGCCTTAGTAGACGCGCGCCTTCGGCGGGAACACCTGGACGTCGTTGGTGAGCGTGTACAGGTGCACCGGGCGGTCGCCCAGATCCACTTCGCCCTTCTCCGTCACCGCCACCGTGGTGTGCTTCATCCAGTTGGTGTCGTCGCGATCCGGATAGTCCTCGCGGGCGTGGGCGCCGCGGCTCTCGGTGCGGTTGCGGGCCGAGTGCAGGGTGCCGACCGCCTGGAACAGCAGGTTGTCCAGCTCCAGCGCCTCGACGAGGTCCGAGTTCCACACCATCGAGCGGTCGGTGATGCCGATGCCGCCCTTCTTGGCGAAGGTCTGGTCGATGAGCTGGCAGCCCTCCTCCAGCACCTCGCCGGTGCGGAAGACGGCGCAGTTGTTCTGCATGACCTTCTGCATCTCGAGGCGCAGGTCGGCGACGCGGATCTCGCCCTTGGCGTTGCGGGTCTTGTCCAGGCGGTCCAGCGCGAAATCGGCCGAACCGGCCGGCAGGTCCTTGACCTTGCCCTTCTCGACGATCTCGGCGGCGCGGATGGCGGCGGCGCGGCCGAACACCACGAGATCGAGCAGCGAGTTGGAGCCCAGGCGGTTGGCGCCGTGCACCGACACGCAGGCCGCCTCGCCGATGGCCATCAACCCCGGAACGATGGCGTCCGGATTGTCGGCGGTCGGGCGGACCACCTCGCAGTGAACGTTGGTCGGGATGCCGCCCATGTTGTAGTGCACGGTCGGCAGAACCGGGATCGGCTCCTTGGTGACGTCCACGTTGGCGAAGATCTTCGCCGTCTCGGCGATGCCGGGCAGGCGCTGGTGGATGATCTCCGGCGGCAGGTGCTCAAGGTGCAGGTGGATGTGGTCCTTGTGCTCACCCACGCCGCGGCCTTCGCGGATCTCGATGGTCATCGAGCGGGACACCACGTCGCGCGAGGCGAGGTCCTTGGCCGACGGCGCGTAGCGCTCCATGAAGCGCTCGCCGTTGGAGTTGGTGACGTAGCCGCCCTCACCGCGCACGCCCTCGGTGATGAGGCAGCCGGAGCCGTAGATGCCGGTCGGGTGGAACTGCACGAACTCCAGGTCCTGCATGGGCAGGCCGGCGCGCATCACCATGCCGCCGCCGTCGCCGGTGCAGGTGTGCGCCGAGGTGCAGGAGAAGTAGGCGCGGCCGTAGCCACCGGTCGCCAGCACGACGAGCTGCGCGTTGAAGCGGTGGATGGTGCCGTCGTCCAGGTTCCAGGCGATGACGCCGCGGCAGGTGCCGTCCTGGTCCATGATCAGGTCGAGCGCGAAGTACTCGACGAAGAACTCGGCCTCGTGCTTGAGGGCCTGCTGGTACAGCGTGTGCAGCATGGCGTGGCCGGTGCGGTCGGCGGCGGCACAGGTGCGGTAGGCCTGCGTCTTGCCGTACTGCGCGGTCATGCCGCCGAAGGCGCGCTGGTAGATCTTGCCCTCCGGGGTGCGCGAGAACGGCATCCCGTAGTGCTCAAGCTCGATGATGGCCGGGATGGCCTCGCGGCACATGTATTCGATGGCGTCCTGGTCGCCCAGCCAGTCCGACCCCTTCACGGTGTCGTACATGTGGTAGCGCCAGTCGTCCTCGCCCATGTTGCCGAGCGCGGCGGAGATGCCGCCCTGCGCCGCCACGGTGTGGCTGCGGGTCGGGAAGACCTTGGTGATGCAGGCCGTCTTCAGGCCCTTCTCGGCCATGCCGAAGGTGGCGCGCAGGCCGGCGCCGCCGGCGCCCACGACGACGACGTCATAGGCGTGGTCGATGATCTGATAGGCGTTCGCCATGGCGCGTCAGGCTCCGAACGAAATCTTGAGGACGGCGAAGATGCAGGCCGCGGCCAGCCCGTAGCACAGGAACTTCGCGGCGATGACGGCGGCGAGCTTCTGCCACTCGACGTGGACATAGTCCTCGATCACCACCTGCAGGCCGGCCTGGGCGTGGTGGAAGGTGACCGCCGCGGTCAGGACCAGCATGATCGCCGAGAACGGCGAGCCCTTCAGCCAGGCGGTGAACTCCGCGTGGTCGGCGCCGAGGTGCGAGATCACCGCGATGACGAACCAGATCGTCAGCGGGACGAGCGCGATGGCGGTCACGCGCTGGTGCCACCAGTGCTCGGTGCCGGACTTGGAGGATCCCAGGCCGCGGGCTTCGGACAGCGGCGAACGGAGGTTCTTGGCGGGTTGCGTCGTCATGGTCCTATTTCCTCACCACGCCACCAGGCCGATGATCCAGGCGAGAACCGTCAGGCCGAGCGAGGCGCCGGCGACGATGTACGCGCCGCGTTCGGCGTTCTGCAGCTCGAAGCCGTAGCCGGCGTCCCACACCAGATGGCGGATGCCGGCGGCGAGGTGGTAGAACAGCGCCCAGGTCCAGCCGAACAGCAGCAGCAGCCCGAGGCCCGACCCGATGAACTTCTGCACCCGGGCGAAGGCATCCGGCCCGGCGGCGGCGGCCACCAGCCACCAGGTGAGAAGAAGCGTGCCCAAGACCAGACCCACGCCCGTGATGCGGTGCGTGATCGACGCCGCCATGGTCCACTGGAATCGATAGACTTGGAGATGCGGAGAAAGCGGCCGACTGCTGCCGTTTGCCATTGGGTCGTCCTCTGATCGGCTGCCGGGCGCGGCGGAAAGAAGCTTGCCGCACGGCGGGTGAAGCGAGACGGAAAGGAACGGGGCGTCCTGATTGGCGCATTGAATTACCGCTCCCGGATCCCTGAGTCAACGACGGGGGCTTGACCATGACGTTTTTGAGGCTACGCGCTGAAAATCGTGGGATTTCAGGCACTAACGTCGATGGTAATACCATCATTGCCGAACCGGGACGGCGGCGTGACTTGCCGGTCCGCAACGGCAGGCGGTCCGCGCTTGAAACGCTTACTTGCCGGAAAGTCGGAAAAACGCCCTGCCCGTCCCGGCCGTCAAGTCTGCGGGCCCGGCCAGGGCGGTCCGCTGAAGAAGAACTCGAAGTAGCGCTCGACACGCAACTCGATCACCACATCCGGCTTTTCCCTCTCTACCAGGGCCGGGTCGAACGGCGTGCGGGAAAAGGTGACGTGCCGGAAATGCTGGGCAAGGAACGGCGCCATGTAGATCATGAAGGAATCGTGGAAGACCACCGCCTTCGGCAGACGCTCGTCGGCCACCGTCGTCACGTACGGCTGCATCGGATCCGTCCGGACACACCCCAGCCGCGCCGGACCGTAGATGCGCGCCCCGGTCGCGGCGCAATGGGCCGGAAACGGTTCGCGCGCCCGCAGCACCGGCGCCTCCTCGCTGAACGCGATGCCGGCCATGGCGGACATGTCGCCCTGGCTCGGCGCCCGCGTTTCCTCGAGCTGGGCGGGATCGATCGGCGTTATGCCCGGAAACATCCGGCCCAGGTGCCCGGCGACCTCACGGTAAGCCAGGTAGCCGCCCACCCAGGACCAGTGGGTATCCGTCTTCTGGAAGACCTGTCGGCTTTCCTTCGCCGCCGCCATGACCGGGCGGAGGTCGTTCAGCAGTCCGGGCTCGAACCCCGCGAACACCTGATCCAGCCGCGTCGGGCCGCGCCGCCTGGCCAGTATCTCCCCGGGCAGGAAATCGCTGTACGTGGTCTGCTTGTTGGGCGCGACGAACGCGACGTAGCGGATGGAGCGGCGCGCCAGCTCCTCGTGCCGGGTCTTCAGGATGTCCTGCAGCCAGGCGATGTCGGCCGGCCTGTAGCGGATCTCGCCGAAAAAGTCGTCGAACCCCGGACCGTCACTGACCTTCTCCGACCGGTAGAAGAGCCAGCCGTCCCTGCCGGCGACAATGGACGAGGGCGTTATCCCGAACACCGCGTAGCGGACTTGGTTATAGACGCTGCGAAGCACCGCGCGCCCTGGGAACCCGTCCTCGAACCGGCGGTCGATCTCGCGGAATCCCTGGAAGCGCGGCCCGCCCGCACCCGGAGACGCCTCGCCCATCAGCAGCGCCGGGATGCGCTGCGGTTTCCACAGCAGAGGCGCCCACAGGACCGCCAGGAAGGACAGGACGGTCAGGGCGGCGAAGCCCCGCGTCATGGTGGCTCGGGTCATCATCGTCGTCAGAACCGGAAGTAGATGAACGGGTTGAAGCTGTTGGCCGTGAGTGCGACGGTGCTGAAATACATCAGGGCGCCGAGCCCGGTCAGGCGCGTGGCCTGCCAGGCGAAGCCGAGCCAGACCCGCCGGGCAACGGCCCCCTCCACCCACTGGTAGGCGATCAGCGGGAGCTTGAGCGCGGCCAGCACGGCGCAGACGATGACGAACTGGATCTCGGGGTTGGTCGCGTCCACCGGCCAGGGCGAGCCGGCGGGCGCCACGCCGAATCCGGCCATGGCGCGCAGGAAATCGCCCGCATGGCCCAGCGTGTCGGCGCGGAAGAACACCCAGCCGACCAGCACGACCACCATGGCGTAGGCGTGCTGCAACGGCCGCGGCACGGCGCCGACCAGCCGGCCGAGCCCCACGCGCTCAGCCACCAGGAACAGGCCGTGCCACAGGCCCCAGACGATGAACGTCCAGCTCGCGCCATGCCAGAAGCCACACAGCAGAAACACCAGGAACAGGTTGAAGGCGGTGCGCCAGGGGCCATGCCGGTCCCCGCCGAGCGGGATGTAGAGGTAGTCGCGGAACCACGTCGACAGCGAAATGTGCCAGCGCCGCCAGAAGTCGCGCACGGACACCGCCGAATAGGGGAAGTTGAAGTTTTCCAGGAAGTGGAAGCCGAGGATCCGCCCGATGCCGATCGCCATGTCGGAATAGGCGGAGAAGTCGAAGTAGATCTGCAGCGCGTAGCACAGCGCCCCGTACCAGGCGAGGCCCGGTGTCAGCTCCGAGGCGGGCAGGCTGAAGATGAGATCGGCCGGCGCGGCGACCACGTTGGCGATGAGCACCTTCTTGCCCAGCCCGATCACGAAGCGGCCCACGCCCGAGGCGACGTCCTCCACCGAGGTCCGCCGGGCGCTCACTTCGCCGGCCACGTCCCGGTAGCGGATGATCGGCCCGGCGATGAGCTGCGGGAAGAGCGCCTTGTACATGCCGTAGTCGATGAAGTTGCGCTGGGCCTTCACGTCGCCGCGCGCGATGTCCACCACGTACGAGATGGCCTGGAACGTGAAGAACGAGATGCCGATGGGCAGGTGGATATGGTCCAGGGACATCGGCCCCAGGGCCGTCGCGCCCAGCACGCCGTTCAGGTTGTCGACGAAGAAGTTGGTGTATTTGAAGTACAGGAGGCCGGCGAGGTTGATGCCGACCATGCCGTACAGCAGGGTCATGCGCGACGATGGCGGCGCCTTCTCCAGGATGAGGCCGGCAACCCAGTTGAAGACGATGGACGCGACCATCACGAACGCGTACCAGCCCTCGCCCCACGCATAGAACAGCAGGCTGGCGCTCAACAGGAAGGCGTTCCGCCAGGACCGCGGCAGAATGAAGTAAAGACTCAGCACGACCGGCAAATAAAAATAAATAAATTGGAGCGAGCTGAAGACCATTCAAACGCATCCCGGAACGTCAACAAGAACAGAATATTGGCAAGCAACACGCCCGCCGAACCGCCAGCCGGAACTGCAATCGGGGAAAGCCCCCGCGCGGCGCCGAGCGGATGCAGGCCGAACGCCGCCCATCGAAAGTGGTAATTCACGGAAAAGCGCCACGCTGTCCACTCCGGGGCACAGCCGCAAGTGCGGCAAATTGCCGCAGGCGACCGCCGGTTGGGGCGAGCCTCGGAACGTTGAGGACTACTTATCGAAGCGTCGGACGTTCTCGACCATCATCGAGTACATCTGGGTGATCAGCTCGGTCGGGCGCAGGCGGCCGAAGGGGATGTTGTCCTTGGCCCACTCGACCAGCCCGGCCGGCGGCCGGATCGGCGCCACCTCGTAGCCGGCCTTCTTGAGCGCGCTCATCACCGCCTTCGCCTGCTTGCTGTAGTCCTCGTTGAAGAAGGACTTGTCGGCGTCCTTGATCGCCTTGGCGATGATGTCTTCCAGCGGGGTCGGCATGCGGGCAGGCAGGTCTCGGACGGAACGCGGGCGGCCACGTTTGCACAGCGCCGCGCCCGTTGCAATTCCGTTGGAAAGCGCATAGGTCAAGCGCTTTCCCCATTCAGCACCATCATCCAGCACAAGGGATTCCGGCCATGGGCTACAGAGTTGCGGTCATTGGCGCCACCGGCAACGTGGGGCGCGAGATGCTGGCCACGCTCGCCGCCCGCGACTTCCCCGCCGACGAGGTGGTGGCGCTAGCGTCGGAGAAGTCGGTCGGCCGCGAGGTGTCCTACGGCGAGACCGACATCCTCAAGGTGCGCGACCTCGCCAAGTTCGACTTCAAGGGCACCGACATCGTGCTGTCGTCGCCGGGCGCCAAGGTGTCGGCGCAGTACGCGCCCAAGGCCGCGGCGGCCGGCGCGGTGGTCATCGACAACACCTCCTACTGGCGCATGGACCCGGACGTGCCGCTGGTCGTGCCGGAGGTCAACCCGCAGGCGCTGGCCGGCTGGCGCAGGAAGGGCATCGTCGCCAACCCCAACTGCTCCACCATCCAGATGGTGGTGGCGCTGAAGCCGCTGCACGACCTCGCCACCATCACCCGCGTGGTGGTGTCCACCTACCAGTCGGTGTCCGGCGCCGGCAAGGAGGCGATGGACGAGCTGTTCGCCCAGACCCGCGCCATCTACGTCGCCGACCCCATCGACGAGAAAATCTTCCCCAAGCAGATCGCCTTCAACGTCATCCCGCAGATCGACGTCTTCATGGACGACGGCTCCACCAAGGAAGAGTGGAAGATGGTGGTCGAGACCAAGAAGATCCTCGACCCGAAGATCCGGGTGACGGCGACCTGCGTGCGCGTGCCGGTGTTCATCGGCCATGCCGAGGCGGTCAACGTCGAGTTCGCCGACCCGATCTCCGCCGACATGGCGCGCCGGGCGCTGCGCGACGCGCCGGGCGTGGTGGTCATGGACCGGCACGAGCCCGGCGGCTACATCACCCCGGTCGAGGTGGCCGGCGACGATCCGGTCTATGTCAGCCGCATCCGCGACGACCCCACGGTGGACAACGGCCTGTCCTTCTGGTGCGCCTCGGACAATTTGCGCAAGGGTGCGGCGCTGAACGCCGTGCAGATCGCCGAGCTGCTGGTCGCCGAGCACCTGGACAAGTAAGGGAAGGGGCAAGGGGCGGCTCGCCGCCCTCCCCGCTCAGGAGAAGAGCTGGTACAGCGCCGCGTGGTCCAGCCCGCCGTCGCCGTTCTCCACCAGCATCTCGTACAGGTCGCGGCACAGCGACAGCGACGGCAGGTCGATGCCGGCCTCCTCGGCCAGCGCCTCGGCCTGGGAGAGGTCCTTGAGCTGCGTGGTGGCGCGCGCGCCCGGCGTGAAGTCGCCGGACACCATGCGGCCGCCGTGCAGGTCCAGGATGCGCGATTCGGCGAAGCCGCCGCGGATCGCCTCGCGCACCTTGGCCGGGTCGGCCCCGGCGGCCTTGGCCAGCGCCAGCGCCTCGGCCACCGCGCCGATGGTCAGGCCGACGATGACCTGATTGGCGGTCTTGGCGATCTGCCCGGCGCCGGCGTCGCCCACATGCGTGATACGCCGGCCCAGCGCCTGGAACAATGGCACCGCGCGCGCGAACGCCTCCGGCGTGCCGCCGGCCATGATGGTG
>JAEYOB010000513.1 GCA_023412175.1 Pseudomonadota bacterium
GGACGGAAGGCGCCGGTCTTGAGGTCGATGGTCTCCTTGACCTTCTTCCCGCCCTCCTTGTTCAGCCGGTAGAAGCCGCCCTTGCCCTTCCGGCCGATGTAGCCGTCGGCGATCATCTTCTGGATGACCGCGTGCTCGCGGAACGCGGCGCGGTAGGCGTCGCCCTCCAGCAGCGTGGACAGCAGGCTCTTGGCGATGTGCGGCATCAGGTCGATGCCGACGAGGTCCATCAGGCCGAACACGCCGGTCTTCGGGATGCCCATCGGGCGGCCGACGATGGCGTCCGCCTCCTCGACGCTGATGCCGAGGTCGATGGCCTCGTTCACCGCGGCCTGGATCCAGTAGACGCCGATGCGGTTGGCGATGAAGCCCGGGGTGTCCTTGCAGCGCACCACGCCCTTGCCCAGCGCGCGGTCGCAGAAGGCGGCGATGGCCTGCGCCGCGTCGGGACGCGTCCGCTCGCTGGTGACCAGCTCCAGCAGGCGCATGTAGCGCGGCGGGTTGAAGAAGTGGGTGATCAGGAAGTCGGCCTTGAAGGCGTCCGACTGTCCCTCGGTCAGCATGTTCAGCGGGATCGTCGAAGTGTTCGACGACACCACCGAGCCGGGCTTCCGCACCGGGTCGATGCGCTGGTACAGCTTGGCCTTCAGCCCGACGTCCTCGATGATCGCCTCGACGATCCAGTCGCAGTCGGCGAGCAGATGGAGGTCGTCCTCCAGGTTGCCGGGCGTCACCAGCTTGGCGTTCTTGGGGTGCATGAAGGCGGCCGGGTCGGCCTTCTTCAGCTTCTCCAGGGCCCCCTTGGCGATGGCGGAGCGGTCCTCTGCGCCCTGTGGCACGATGTCCAGCAGGACGACCGGGATGCCGGCGTTGGCGATGTGGGCGGCGATGCCGCTGCCCATCACGCCCGAGCCGATCACGGCGGCGCGTTTGATGTCCATGGATGTCACCTCCGCGCTCACACGGCCTCGAGGATGGTGGCGATGCCCTGGCCGCCGCCGATGCATTGGCTGGCCAGCGCGAACTGCTTGCCCTCGCGCTTCAGCAGCGCCGCCGCCTTGCCGGTGATGCGGGCGCCGGTGGCCCCCAGCGGGTGGCCCAGCGCGATGGCGCCGCCGTCGAGGTTCAGCGTCGCCTCATCGACGCCGAGGTCGCGCACGCAGGCCAGGGCCTGGGCAGCGAACGCCTCGTTCAGCTCGACCACGCCGATGTCCTTGATGGACAGGCCGGCGCGCTTCAGCGCCTTCTGGGCGGCGGGGATCGGGCCGAGGCCCATCACCTCCGGCGCGCAGCCGGCGACCGCGATCGACTTGATGCGGGCGAGGATCGGCAGGCCGTTGGCCTTGGCGTACTCCTCGGACACGACCAGCACCGCCGAGGCGCCATCGGTCAGCGGCGAGGAGGTGCCGGCGGTCACCGAACCGTCGGCCAGGAAAGCGGGCTTCAGGCCGGACAGCGTCTCCTGCGTGGTGGCGGCGCGGATGCAGCCGTCACGGTCGACCAGACCGACCGCGGTCTGGATGGCGACGATCTCGTCGCTCAGCCGGCCGGCTTCCTGCGCAGCGGCGGCCTTGGCGTGCGAGGACACGGCCAGCGCCTGCTGCTGCTCGCGGGTGATCTCGTAGCGCTTGGCGACGTTCTCCGCCGTCACGCCCATCGAGCAGTAGGCCTCCGGGTAGTTCGTCTTCAGGTCCGGATGCGGCATCGGGTTGAAGCCCATCATCGGAATGCGGCTCATCGACTCGATACCGCCGCAGACGAACACGTCGCCGGCGCCCAGCGCGATGGCGCCGGCGGCCATGTGGATCGCCTGCATGGACGAGCCGCAATAGCGGTTGACCGTCGTCGCCGCCGCGCTCAGCGGCAGCTTCGCCAGGAAGGACACGGTGCGGGCGACGTTCATGCCCTGCTCACCCTCGGGGAAGGCGCAGCCGACGATGACGTCCTCGATGTCCTCGGCGTTCACCTTGGTACGCTCGACCAGGCCGGCGACCACGCGGGCCAGCAGCTCGTCGGGGCGGACCTTGGCAAGCTCGCCTTTGTGGGCGAAAGCGAAGGGGGAACGGGCGTAGCCCGCGATGACGACGGATTTCATGGTTCTTGGTCCTCCCTGGTGACCGTCTCGTCGATGCCGTGGCGGCGAAGGTGCTGAGTGATCTGGGCGTCGATGCCGCGCAGCTCGGCCAGCGTCTGCTGGACGTCGGCGAGCTGGCGTTCGAGCGCCGAAACGCGGCGGCGGGTGAGCGAGCGCATGTAGAGCATCTGCTTCACCTGCCGGTCGTTGCCGTCGTAAAGAGTCAGGAAATCCTTGATCTCGGCCAAGCTGAAGCCGAGGCGCTTGCCCCGGCAGATCAGCGCCATGCGGGCGCGGTCGCGGTGGCCGTAGATCCGGTTCATGCCGTCACGCCCCGGCGCCAGCAGCCCCTCGTCCTCGTAGTGACGAATGGTGCGCAGCGTCAGGCCGAACTCATCGGCCAGTTCGCCGATGGTGTAGGTTCGCTCTCCGTCGCTGTGTTCCCGCAGCGGCGCAGCCCCCGGCATCGTTCCCTCCTTAGGCTTACGTTGACGTAAACGTAAAGCGAGTGACCAAGCCTGTCAAGGGGCGTGACGTACTACGCGTTTCGGGTCGGTGCGCGGATATTTCCTTCGGGTGCGGCGCACGCGCGCTGTGACAGCTTGCCACGTTCAGTTTGGCGGCGGCGATGGCAACCTTTGATGCGATCAACGACGCGGCCGCCAATGCAGCGGTCGCGCACCTTCATCCTGACGGGTTTCACGGGCGGGTTAGAGACACGCCATGTCGTCGCGCAGCATCGTCGCGCTGGGCCTATGGATCCTCCTCATGGTGCTGCTCGGCACCCTGACGGTGGGTATGGCGCTGGCGTTCTATGTCGCGGTCACCGCGTTCTTCGCGGTGCTGGCGGTCGTTCTCATGCTGGTCACCCGGCGCCGGGGAGACGGAGAGCACCGGGCGTAGAAAGGCCCCTCTTCCGCCGTGGAAGAGGGGCCGTTTCGTTCAATCCCCCTGCCGCACGCGCAGGCGCGCGGTAGCGCTGCGGGCCAGGAGGTGGGGACGGTTCATATCCTCCACCGAGGCACCGGGGGCGAGATAGTCGCCCGGCGTGACCGCGCGCACCAGATAGACCAGCCGGAAGCTTGGCTTCTCCTTCGACAGGTCCACCGCCGCCACGAAGCGGTCCTCGCGGTAGTCCACGTGCCGGGCCGGCGACAGATCGCCCAGCCAAGTGAGATCGCCGAGCTGCGCGCTGTCGGCCAGCCGCACGTTCTCGATCTCCAGACCGGCCGGCAGCGGATCGACCACCAGCGCCTGATGCTCCAGCGGATCGGTCGATTCACCCTCCAGGATCACCACCAGAACCTCGTTGTGCGGCACCGAGGCGATGTCCACCGGGCGCCCCTGCATGTCGTAGACAGAGCGGGCGATCTTCAATCCCTGCTCCTCGGCGGGCAGCGGGGCGGCGGGCACGCCGGTCACGGTCAGCGTCTGGCGCAGCGGCTCGGCACCGGCGTTCCTGAGGGCGGGCGGGACCGCCGGGTCGAGGCGCTGGTACAGCGGCCTGTTGCTTTCGCTCACCGGCTCGCCTTGCGCCAGCTTCAGCGTACCGGACCGCTCGGCCAGCGCGCGCGAGGCCAGCAGCAGCCACGCCTGCTCCTGCGCCGAAGGCACGGACAGCGTGGCGTAGGCC
>JAEYOB010000582.1 GCA_023412175.1 Pseudomonadota bacterium
GTCGCAGGGCGCGGGTGAAGGCCGCGGCCGCCGCGCCCCGCCGGCCCAGCCGCAGCAGGATCTCGCCGAGCTGGGCGTAGGCGAAGGCACCGCCGGGATCGTTGGCGACCGAGCGGCGGAAGGCCTCCGCCGCCTCGGCGAACTCCCCGTTCAACATTTCGACCAGCCCCAGGTTGAGCCAGTCCTGGGGCGAGGGCGGCGCGAGCCGGATGGCGCGGCGCAAATGTTGGGCCGCGCGATGAAGATCGCCCTTTTCCTTAAGCACCGACCCAATGCGGCTGTGGGTGAAATCCAACTCGGGAGACAGCACCAGCAGACGCCGGAAGCACCGTTCCGCCGCCCCCCACTCCTGGCGGTGCTGCAGCACGATGGCGAGATTGGTCAGCGCGGAGACATGACCGGGATGGAACCGGACCGCATCGAGCAGTGGTTCGACCGCCGCGCCGTCCTCTCCCGCCGAGAAGAGCGCGGCGCCCAGCAGGTTCAGCGTGTCGGGCGTCCTGGGGGCGGTCCGCAGAAGCGTCCTGCACTCCGCGATCGCCTCGGCCAGCCGCCCGGCGCGGTAATGCTCCGCCGCCCGTTCGACGCTATCCTCCATGCCGCACCTCCCCAAACTCGCGGGCCGCCATGAGCGCGCGAACCTCGCCGGCGATTCTCGCCAGCACCCCATCCCAATCGTTCCGCCGCGCCATCCGGAAAAGCCGGGTCGCCGGATACCAGGGCGTGCTGTCGGGAAGGCGCATCCAGCGCCAGTCGGCAAGCCAGGGCAAGGCCAGGAAGACCGGCCGCCCCATCGCCCCGGCCAGATTGCCCACGACGGAATCGCAGGCGACGATCAGATCCATGGATGCAGCGATCGCGGCGGTATCGACGAACCCCTCCGCCCCTTCGCGCCACCCCGGCAGCGACACGATTCCCAGCGGGCCGCCCAGCCTTTCCAACTGGTCGAGGCCGGTTGCCCGTTGCAGGCTGTATAGCCGCAGGCCGGGAATGCGCGCCAGATGCCCGAAATGCTCCAGCGGGATCGAGCGGTTGTCGCCGTCCGCGCGCCATTGGATGCCGACCCGGAAATCGCTTTGCCGGCCATGCTCCGCAACGCGCTGTTCCCAATATGCTACCCGCTCGGGATCGGGCCGCAGATATGGCACGCCGCCCGGAATCGTCCGGAGCGTCGTCCCGCACCGGAACGGCAGGCTCATCAGCGACACGCAGCAGTCGAATTCCGGCAGGGGCTCACCCTTCGCCACCAGCACGTCGATTCCGGGAACGCCGGACAGGACCTGCTTCAGAACGGGCTGGCACTCGAAGATCGTCCGTGCGCCCAGTGCCTTCAGCAGGGGCAGATAGCGGACGAACTGGAAGCTGTCCCCCAGCCCCTGCTCGAAATGGACGAGGATCGTCTTTCCGGCGAGCGGCCCGCCGTCCCAGACCGGCTTTCCGGGAAACTCGCGGTTCCATTGCCAGACGGCCTGCCGGGTCCGCCACTCATATTCGCGGGTGCCTTCCTCGAAGTTGCCGGCGGTCAGCTGGCAAATGCCGAGATTTTTGTGGTGCTCGGGACCGGCCGGCTCGATGCGGATGGCGCGCCGGAAACCTGCGGCCGCCGCCTCCGGCCGGCACTGGGCGAGAATGGAGCCGCCCAGGTTGTTGTTGGCGTCAGCGGAATCCGGTCTCAACAGCGTTGCCAGCCGGTAGGCGACCTCGGCCTGCTCCGGCTCCTCGGCCGCCATCAGCGCGTTGCCCAGCATGAAGGCGGCGTCCGGGTAGTCGGGCCGCAGTCGAATCAGCCGGCTCAGCACCGGCACCGCCTCCGCCGCGCGAGCCTGCTCCACGAGCAGCCCGGCGAGATGGAAGAGCGTGTCGGGATCGTCGTTCCGCAGCCGGAACGCCGCCCGCAACGGCGGCAGCGCACCCGCTCCCTGGCCGAGCGTCCGCAACGTCAGCCCCAGGATGAACCATGCCGCCGGATGATCGGGCCGCAGGGCGGCGGCGCGGCGCAGGCCGGCCACCGCCTCGGGCAGCCGCTCGGCGTCGATGTGCCGCAATCCCTGGTCGAAGCACCGGGCGAAAGCGTCCTCGACGCCGGGGAAGGCCGCTCCGGCCATGCATGGTCCTCGGCAGGATGGAGATGCGGGTTCATGTAGCCTCGGGCCGTTGGGCGGTCAACCGAGCACCCGCGCGTTTGCGGCATGTCCTGGGAGATGGCTTTGGAAATCCGGCTTCAAATGCTAGCCATTCTCCGATGCAACTCGTTCCGCCATCCGCCGGTATGACCCTTCCAGAAGCGCTCGGCCTGGCGCTGAGGCTTTACGAGAACAACCAGCTTGCCGAAGCCGGGCAGGTTTGCCGGGCGATCTTGCACGCCCTGCCCGAACAGGCGGAAGCGGCGTGCCTGCTGGGCACGGTCGAGGCGGCTCTGGGCCGGACGGACGAAGGGCTGCGGCTGTTTGCCGCCGCCGTCGCGCTGAAGCCCGATTTCCTGGACGCCTACCGCAACGCCGCCCTCCTGGCGCAGGACCGGCCGGAGCGTGCGGCCCGTCTGTATCGCCGCGCCCTCGCCCTGCAACCCGCCGACGGGGCGATCCATCTCGCGCTGGCTCTGCTTCATGGGCGGATGGGGGACGAGGACACCGCCGTGGCGCTGCTTCGGCAGGGAATCGGGCGGGCTCCCGCCCACCTCCCGCTGCGGGAGACCTACGCGGCCTTCTGCGAGCGCGCGGCTGCTCGCGCCCTGGGCCGGAACGATCCGGACGCGATGACGGCGCACTGCGGGGAAGCCCTGTCGGTGCTGGCGGACGCGCCTCCCAGCACCACGCTCTATGGGCTTCTCGAACGGCTCGTCCGGCTCGCCCTGCTGGCCGGACGGCCGGACCTCGCCATGGCGCTGCTCGCGATCAAGGACCGCTACGACTTCCCCACGGTGCCGGAATCGGCGATCGACCGCTTTCCCCTGACCCTGCTCGGCTTCGCCGACTGGTGCGCCGCCGCCGGATTCCGCAACGAGGTCTGGACGCCTCCGGCGCAGCCTTTGCCCGCCGCCCTGAGCCTCGCGCAGCCCGACTGGCTGCGGGAGCATGTCGACACCCTGCCGCGTCTCGGCGATGCACCGGTGGGGGTGGCGCTCGACGCCGAGGTGGAGGTGGTGCAGGGCTTCTACGTCAAGGACAACTACGAGAGCTTCGTGCTTGCCGGCCGCCGGGCCATGCTGTGCGAGAACACCGCGACCGCGTTGAAGAACGGGTGCGTGCCGCTGGTCGGCGTCACGCCGGGCGCCACCGCCGCCGCCTTCCGCCTCCCGCGCCCGCTGTATCGGACCGTCGAACTGGACCAGCCCGTCCTGTTCCTGCCTTCGACGCCGAACTACTGGCACTTCCTCGTGGATATCCTGCCGAAGCTGATGGTTCGGGAACGGGTACCGGAAGTCCGCGACCTCCCGGTCCTCCTCTTCGACCTGCGAGGCTATCAGCACGAGATGCTGGAACTGGCCGGGGTTCCGCCGGACCGGATCCTCGACGCGCGCGCGCTGGTCGGGCCGGGCGTCACGCAGGTTCTCTACCGCCTGCGCCGCGCGGCCCTGCCTTCCGCAGTCAGCTACCCCGCCGCTTACCGCTGGCTGCGGGAACGGCTGCTGCCGCTCCGGCGCTCCGGCTCCCAGGTCGCGCGCCGGCTGTACCTGTCCCGGCGCGGCTCCGCGCCCAAGCACCGGATCGCCAACGACGAGGCCGTCAGCGCGCTCCTCGCCGACCATGGCTTCGAGACGATACAGCCGGAGCGGCTGGGCGTTCTCGAAACCATCGAACGGATCGCCGGCGCCGAGGTCGTGGTGGCACCCGTCGGCGCGGCCACCGGCAACCAAGTCTTCCTGCCGCCGGGCGGCACCTGGATCCACCTTCACAACCCGGACTTCTTCCATCCGGATTCCCCGTGGAACCCACAGATGGGAACGCAGATCCCGATGCTCGGCCAATTCCGCCATCTGGCTGGGCGCTTCACGGACGAACCGGAAACCCGTCCCGCCGACCTGCTGGCCCGGCTGGACGTTCCGGTCCACATCGACCTCGACCACCTTCGCCGGCTGGTTGGGGAGGTGCTGGCCGGCCGGCACCATGATCTCACCCGGCCGGCACCATGATCTCACCCGGCCGGGGCAAGGCCCAGCAGCGCCGAAAGGTCCCGCCCGGTCTCCAGGGCCGCGGCGTAGCCTTCCGCATCGACGATTTCGATCCGCGGCAGGGGGAACAGGAGCTTCGTCCCCGCCAGGATCATGGCGCGCTCGCGCTCCAGGAACTCCCGCCGGAAGTGCCAGGGGAGCACCAGATACCAGTCGGGCCGCAGCGCCCGCGATTCCGCCTCCGAGCGGATCGGGATGCCCGTGCCGGGCGTGCTGGCCCCCACCTTGGCGGGGTTGCGGTCGGCGGCGCAGTCCACCAGTTCCCGGTCGATGCCGCACCATTGCAGCAGAACGTTGCCCTTGGTGGACGCCCCATAGACGTGGATCCGCTCACCGCGCGCCCGGATCGCGCGCAGGCGCCCGGCCAATTCCTCCCGGAACGCCTCGGCCCGCGCCTGGAAGGCACGGTAGGGCCGCTCGGTGCCCAGCGCCATGTCACGCTCCCGCCGCCGGAGCGCATCGACAAACGCCCGGTCTTCCGGCGTGCCGAAGCCGTCGTTCCGGGCATGGCAGGCGAAGCAGCGGATGCTGCCGCCGTTCATGCCGTTGATCTCGGCCCGGAAAATCTTCAGCCCCGCTGCCGCCGCGATATGATCCAGCACCGCGAGGCTGTAATACTCGAGATGTTCGTGGCAGACCGTGTCGAAGGCGTTTTGAAGCAGCATCAGCGGCAGATAGGACAGTTCCACGATCCAGACGCCGTCCGGCTTGAGCAGCCGCGCAATCACCGTGGCCGCCACGACCGGATCCTCCAGATCGTAGAACATGGCGATGGAGGTCACGACGTCGAAGCGGTTCCCGTCGAGCGCGGTCAACGCCGTTTCCGAGGGGAAGAAGGACGGGACGAGCGTGAACCCGCCGCCCGCTGCTGCGGCCGCGGCGATGTCCGACGGGTCGACTCCGAAGAGGGCCGAGCCCGACGGGTAACAGGACAGGAGAGTCCCGTCGTTGCAGCCGATGTCGAGAACCGTGGGCGCTTCCACGGCAACCAGCTCCATCGCCGTATCGACGATCCCCCTGAGGTGATTGCGCATGGTGACGTTCAGGCCCGAGCGGTACCAGTAAGTCCCGTACAGCAATTCGGGCGGAACACTCGCGGCGGTTTGCAGGAGGCCGCACCCCCCTTCGCACAGGACGAGGCGCATGGGCAGGCCCAGGTCCGGGAGCGCCGGCCGATGCGCTGTGGCGAAGGCTCCTTGCAGAACTTGCGGTCCGAGATCGATGACCGGGGTAAGCTTCGGCGAACCGCAGACCCGACACGTTTTTCTATGGCGAGGGAGCATCCCGTGTTCATAACAGGATGGGCGCCGATCTGTCGCAGGCTATGTTCGGGCCGTGCCGGCGGCACAGAATGACGGCCATCCACCGTTTCGCCATCGTCACCGCAGGCGACGACGCCTATTTCCCGTTGCTCCAGGGGCTGATCCGCTCAATCCGTTCCTGTCCGCAGGGTGGCGCGACGCCCATCACGGTGCTCGACGTCGGGCTTGGCGAGGCGGCCCGCGGCTGGCTTGCCGCGCAGGGTGCCCGCTGCGTGGCGCCCGGCTGGGACCATCCGCTCGACCGGCCCGTGCCCGAATACATGAAGGCGATGCTGTCGCGTCCGCACCTGCCGAAGCATGTTCCCGACGCGGGCATCATCCTGTGGCTCGACGCGGACTGCTGGGTCCAGGATTGGGGGGCGGTGGACCTGCTGCTGAAGGGTGCGGAGGAGACGGGCTTCGCCATCGTGCCGGAACTCGACCGGTCCTACACGCCATTGTACCACGGCGTGCCCTACGCCCTGCATCTCTACGAGTGGTACAAGGCCTGCTTCGACGAAGCGACGGCGCGCCACCTTGTCGCTTATCCACTGCTGAACTGCGGGGTGTTCGCCGCGCGGCGGGACGCGCCGCATTGGGGGCTCTGGGCGCGGCTGCTGGCGGACTCCCTCCGGCGTGCCGTGCTTTTCGTCAGCGAGCAGGTCGCCCTCAACGTCGCGCTGCGCACCGGTGGCCTGCGGTTCAGCCAATTGCCGGCAAGCTGCAACTGGATCTGCTTCCGGGCACCTCCGCTCTGTTCGGACGACGGCCGATTGCTGCTGGATCCGCAGCTTCCGCACGCGCCGCTCGGGATCGTGCATCTGGCCGGCTATCACAACGCCCGCAAGGCGGAACCGCACACCCTGTCCACCCCCGGCGGCGGTTCGGTGAGCCGCCCGCTCAGCCACATCGCCCCCGCGTCGCCGCCGGCCCTGTCCGACATGCCGCTGGCCCAGGCCATGGCGATGGCCCTTGCGCTCTATCAGGAGG
>JAEYOB010000453.1 GCA_023412175.1 Pseudomonadota bacterium
GCGGCCGTGCCCGCTTCGGGCCCAGCCGGCCGAACGGGCCGGCATGCTCCGACCACACCGGGTCGGTCAGCAGCGTGCAGCCGCCAATACGGATCAGGAAGGTCACATGCCCGACGAAGGTCAGCGCCGCTTGCCCGTCCGACACCGGGCCGGCCGGGGGCGGGCATGGCGGGTCGTCCACCCGCTCCGGCCAGGGCGTCCACTCGCCCTTGGAACGCCAGAAGCGCAGCACGTCGGCGAAGCGCTTGTCAGTCGAGGCGTGGACGTTGCGGAAACGCCGGCCATCGCAATGGTCGGACAGCGGGTAGCGTGGCGCCATGCGGCGGCTCAGGCCTGGAACACGCCGCGGTACACGGCGGTGAGCGGCATGGAGAAGCCGATGGCCGGCACGGTCAGCGAGTCCCCGGTTCCGGTCAGTTGCTCGTAGCGCCAGCCGTCGTCGGCGTTGCGGGCGAACACCTCGACCGACCATTCCGCCTCGTCCACCAGCACGTAGCGCTCCAGCGCCGCCACCTGCTGCATGGCCTTCCATTTGAAGCCGCGGTCGCGCGGCGCCGTGTCAGGGGCCATCACCTCGACGACAAGTTGCGGACCCCGAAGGTGCACCTCGTCGCCCGCCGGTGTCCAGGTGCCGAAGACGAGGTCCGGGCTGAGATAGCCGACCCCCGGCACCTCCACCAGGGCGCCCAGGAAGACGTGCCGGTCCAGGCCGTCGGCGCCGGCGTGCAGCGCGGCGAACAGGTTGCCGCAAATGGTGTCGTGTGCCAGCGATCCGGCTGGCAGGTGCTGCGCCTTGCCGTTCACGAACTCCGCCCTGCCGCCGTTGCGGCGGGCCCAGGTGAGGAAATCAGTGGTGGCGGGCAGCGTGTCGGCTGGCATGCGCGTCCTCGAAGTCTGTCTGTGCGGCGACGTTAGCACCATCCGCGCTCTGCGACAGTCCCCTTCCACATGGAATCGCGTAGCTAAATCAATGGTATAATTTTTTGTCGCGATGTGCCGTTCGATAGCGGTATCCCAACAGGGCAGGGGCAATCTTTACCTCCTTTTAATGGTCTTCGGCTGCAATGGTGTGCAGATGGTTCCTGTATTGTCTCCCGTTTTGTTGTTTCCTCCCTGAAACTCGGGCCGCTTCGGCGGCCCATTATTTTTCCTGAATCACTGGTATTTGTGGCGAATGTGGTCCGCGTGCGCGGCTTTGACTTTTGGAGAGCTTTCCATCCCCGGCCGGTGGGCGTATCTCGGTACCTCCCTGCGACGAACAGGTGGAGCCTGGCCATGAAACCGCTGTGCGGATGGCGCATGCCCGAGGACGAAACGCGCACCATGCTGGCGATCATCGACCAGGAGATCGCAGGGTGCGCCGACCGGCCACAGCGCCAAAGCGCGCTCAAACGGTTCCAGGCGTTGCTGCAAGCCGACCTCCAAGCCATGGAGACGGCGCGGCGCCGCTCCTCCGCCGCCTGAAAATCTTCCTTTGCCGACAGCCTTGAGTTATGGAACCATGCGTACGGGCGCGTGAAGGGGGAAATTCATGTTGGGAATGGGGAAGAAGACGCTTGCGTTCGCGCTGGGCGGCATCGGTGGTTCGAACGCCCATGGAATCGGCTTCCTGCAGGCGGCGCGGGAGCGCGGGCTGATGCCCGACATGCTGTCCTGCACGTCGGGGATGATCCACTGGGCATGGCGTTGGCTGGAAGGGGCCGACCTGCGCAGGGAGGTCAGGCTGGCGGCCGAGGCGGCGCCGTTCCGGGGCTCGCTGACGCCGCTCAACTGGATGATCCTGGCGACCCGCGGCCTGGAGGGGGTGTTCGAGCCGGCATGGAACGCCTATGTGCGCCGACTCTTCCAACTTCCGCCGCCCATGAGCACGTCCGACGTGCTGGATCGCATGTTCCCGGCGCAGACCTGCGTGCCGACGCGCTCGGCGCAGGACTTCGCGGACATTGCGGCCTGCTTCAACCGGCAGAGCTTTCCGGTGATGTTCAACAGCTTCGACCCGTCCACCGGGTGCGAGTACGTGCACGTCAATGACGCCGCACGGGCCATGCTGGACGATCAGGGGCGCCGCCACGGCCGACTCAAACGTCGCGACCCCGAGGAGCACGAGCGCCTCAAGAACAGCCTGCCCAAGGTGGAACTCGCCGCTATCGACACGGAGGCGGTGCGCGACGCGCTGTGGCTGACCTCCTACGGCTTCGAGGCGGGGGACGGCGGCGTGCCGCGACGGCGAATCGACGGCGCCTACGTGCGCCAGTTCATCCTCAACGAACTGGCCGCGGCCGATGTCGTGCTGACCGTGCGCCCCCAGTCCTACCACTTCGAAGGCCGGTTGCCGGCCAACCAGTTCGAGGTGAAGGATCTGGAGACGGAGATGTGGTTCAACGCCCCCTACGCCCAGCAGGTGGCCCGTATCGACCTCGTCAACCGCATGGTGGACAGCGGGATCCTGCCGAAGGGCAGCTACCACCACGTGGACATCGTTCCCGTCGAGATCCAGGTGCAGCGCGGCTACTTCAGCTACTTCTTCGAGGACGTGTCGGTGTTCGACGACGCCCGCGGGGAGTCCCTGCGGGTCATCGACGAGACGCTGGCGCGGCACAGGGTGAAGGAAACGGCATAGCCGCGGGGCGGCTGGCGGCGCCTATTCCGCCGCCGCCGTCCGTTCCTCGTCGGGCCGCCTGCCGCCGAACCAGCGCTTCAGGCGGACCGATGCGCCGTCCAGGAAGGTCAGCACCACCGGCACCACCAGCAGCGTCAGCACGGTCGAGCTGATCAGGCCGCCGATCACCGCGTGCGCCATGGGCGCGCGCTGCTGCGCGCCCTCGCCGATGCCGAGTGCCAGCGGCAGCTTGCCGAACACCATCGCCGCCGTGGTCATGACGATGGGGCGCAGGCGGATGACGCCGGCCTCGACCACCGCGTCGCGCAGCTCCACGCCGCGGGCGCGGGCCTGGTTGGCGAAGTCGACCAGAAGGATGGCGTTCTTGGTCACCAGCCCCATCAGCATGATGAAGCCGATGGCGCTGAAGATGTTCAGAGTGGACCCTGCGACCAGAAGGCCCAGGAACACGCCGACCAGCGACAGCGGCAGCGACAC
>JAEYOB010000689.1 GCA_023412175.1 Pseudomonadota bacterium
GCACACGGAACTCGCGCGGCTGATCCATGACGGCGCGCTCTGGGTGCTCGCCGGGGGCATGCTGGCTTGGGCGATCGCCCTCTGGAGCGCGGGGCGGATCACGCCCGGCGAGGTGGTCGTCATCAGCGCCATGACCTTCCGCATCCTGCACGGCTCGCGCGACCTCGCCTTCGCGCTGGTCGGCACCACGCAGCACTTCGGGCAGATCGCCGAGACGCTGCGCGTCATCGGCCAGCCGCACGCCGTCGCCGACGCACCGGACGCCAAGCCATTGATCGGGCTGGGCGGCGCCGTCGATTTCGAGGGGGTGAGCTTCACCTACCCGGACGGGCGGCAGGTGTTCAAGGATTTCTCCCTGCATGTCCCGGCCGGTCAGCGCATCGGCATCGTCGGCCCGTCGGGCGCCGGCAAGACGACGCTGGTCGGGCTGGTGCAGCGCCTGGACGACGCGCAGGAGGGGCGCGTGCTGATCGATGGCCAGTGCGTGGCCGGCGTCCCCCAGGAGAGCCTGCACGCGGCCATCGCCACCGTGCCGCAGGAGATCTCGCTGTTCCATCGTTCGGTGCTGGAGAACATCCGCTCCGGCCGTCCGGACGCCACCGACGAGGAGGTGCGGACGGCGGCGCGCGCCGCCTACTGCGACAGCTTCATCCTCGACCTGCCGGAAGGCTACGACACGCTTGTGGGCGAGCGCGGGGTGAAGCTGTCGGGCGGCCAGCGCCAGCGCATCGGCATCGCGCGGGCCTTCCTGAAGAACGCGCCCATCCTGATCCTCGACGAGGCGACCTCGGCCCTGGACACCGAGAGCGAGATCGAGATCCAGCGGGCGCTCAATGACCTGATGCGCGGCCGGACCGTGCTGGCGGTGGCGCACCGCCTGTCCACGCTGTCGGGCTTCGACCGCATCGTCGTGCTGGTGGATGGCCGCATCGTCGAGGACGGCCACCCGGTGGAGCTGCGCCGCTGCGGCGGTACCTTCGAGATGCTGTGGCGCCTGCAGGCGGAGGGCTTCTCCATGGACGAGGCGCTGGAACGGGGATTGCGGGCGGCCGAGTAGGAAGCCCCCCTCCCGCGAGGGAAGGGGGCTTTGAGAGGCTTACTCCGCGCCTTCGCGCACGCTTTCCGCCGTGGCGGCCATGCGGCCCTTCAGCGCCAGTTCCACCAGACCGTCCAGCAGCGTGGTGGCGGTCGGGTCGGCGCCCGGCGCGTCCTCCAGCAGGCGGAAGGTGGTGGCGACCATGCGGCCGCGGCCGCAGTTGCGCTCGACGATCAGCGCCGCCGGCTTGTGCACCCAGCCGATCACCATGCCGGCGTGCACGCGGGCCTGGAAGTCCCAGGTGGTGCAGTTGGCGATGACGTGGTTGGGGATCACCCGGTCGAAGCTGTGGTCGATCAACGGCCCGCCCGGCAGCCGGGCGAACGGACCCGAACGCCTCACCCACGAGAAAGAGGAGGCCCAGGCGCCCAGCCACATGGAGCCGTGCCGAGGCGTCACCCGCACGTTCTGGAAGTGCGGGAAGACCGGCTGGAGGTCCTGCGGCTCGTCGGCCAGCAGCACCAGACGGGCACCGGCGCGCACCTCGGCGCAGCGGTCCTCGTCCAGGCGGCGGGCGACCACCACGTCGGCCGACGCGGCGTCCGCAGCCGTGCCGTAGCCCAGCGCGGCGAAGCGCTCCGTCAGGTCGGCGTCCGGCGTCCACACCGTGACCTTGCCGGCCGAGGGGCCGGTGCGACGCGGGTGGATGGCCAGCTCGACGTGGTTGGTGGCGAGCAGGTCGTCGCGGGTGGCGATCTCCAGCTCCAGCCGGTGCAGCTCCGGTTGAGTCACGTGCGGCGCCTCGAACACCGCCTCGCGGCCGTGACGCACGCCCGGCGTCAGATCCATCGGCTCGGCGCCGCCGGCACCGGTGGCGTCCACGCTCCCGCGCAGTTCGGTCCCGTGCAGGGGGGCGCCGCGGCCGTGCGCGGCGGCGAGGCCGACGCGGACCTGCTCACCCTCCCAGTACGCCACCCGGTCCCATTGCGGCACGATCACCGTGTCGGCGTTGATGGTGCGGAAGACGTGATGGAAGGCGCGCGGGTTGCGGCGCATGTCCAGCAGGCCGTTGGATTCCCAATGGCAGTCGGTGAACTCGGTGATGACGTAGCCGGCCAGGGCCGGCTGGCGGCGCATCGCCTCGATCTGGTACTTCAGCGCACGGAACTGCTGCCACTGCGCCGCCTCGACGAAGCTCTCCAGCGTGCCGAACACGCGGTCCAGGCCGTAGGAGGTGAAGCGCGTCTCGACGCCGTGGGCGTACATCACGCCCTCGCCCCAGTCGTGGCCGGTCTCGAACCACCACGGCTCCTTGCCGTCGGTGCCGCGCAGCTTCCTCGGGTCGGGCAGGCCCCAGTTGCCGAACTCCGAGCACATCAGGGGCTCGGCGCCGGTGCGCTTGGCGTCGCCATGGTGGGTGTAGGTGGCCTCGCGCCGGTTCGCCATGCGCTCGACGAAACCGTCCCACGACCCGCGGTGGTCGGGGATCGCCGCGTAGAAGTGATAGTCCTCGATGTCGGACTGGACGTGGAAGCTCGGCCACAGCGGCGAGTTGTCCACCACCAGCCGGGTCGGGTCGAACGCCTTGAGCCAAGTGTAGGTCCTGTTGACCCAGTCGCGGTGTTCCTGGTTGTGCACCAGATCGGTGCCCCAGTTCTCGTTGATGATCGTCCAGCAGATGATCGACGGGTGGTTTCCGTCACGCTCGACGATGCCTTTCAGTGTCGCCTCCAGCCGTTCGGCGGCCGGGCCGGTCAGGCGTCCGGCGTTGGGCAACTCGGTCCAGATCAGCAGGCCGACGCGGTCGGCGGCCTCGTAGTAGCGCGGGTCCGGCACCTTGATGTGGCAGCGCAGGCAGTTCAGGCCGAGTTCCTTGGCCTTGCGGAACTGGTCCTCCAGGAATTCCACCGAGGGCACCGTGCAGATGCCGCCCGGGTAGTAGTCTTGGTCCAGTGCCGAGCGCAGCATGATCGGCTGGCCGTTCAGGTGGATGCGGCCGTCCCTGGTCTCGACGGTGCGGAAGCCGAAAACCTCCGTCCGGCTGTCCACGCTCTCGCCGTCCTGGCGCAGCGTCGCGGTCAGGCGGTAGAGCGTCGGCTGCTCCGGCGACCAGGACTGCACGTACGGCACGACCAGTGTCGTGTCCGCGCGGCTCTGCCCGGCGGCGACGGTCACCGCCAGCGCGGCGCAGACGCCGTCGGGGCCGGCGATCTCCAGCGCGATGTCATGGTTGCGGCGCAGCGGCTGGGCGAGTTGGACCGCCACCGTGACCGAACCGTCCTTCAGGTTCGGGACGAGGCGCAGCGCGGTGATGTGGTCGGCGGCGCGGCGCTCCAGCGTCACCGACTGCCAGATGCCGGACAGCGGGCCGTACCAGCTCTGCTTGCCGAACGGCGTCTCGGCCATCGGGAACTCGGGGTAGGCGTCGGGATCGTCGGTCGGCGCGGTCACGGCGACGGCGATCTCGTTGCGGCCGGGGCGCAGGAAGCGGCCCACCGGCGCCTCGAAGGGCAGGTAGCCGCCCTCGTGCGCCATCACCTCGATGCCGTTGACCAGCACGCGGGCGTGGTAGTTCACCGCGCCGAAGCGCATGAACACCGGCGCCCCGGCCCAGTCGGCCGGGATCTCGACGGTGCGGCGGTACCAGGCGCGGCCCTGGCGCTCGCGCAGGTCGTCGAACTGCGCCTGCCACGGGCCGGGCACCGTCGCGGTGCGCCACGCGGCCACGTCCTCGAGCGCGACGTCCTCGTCGCCGAAATACTGGAAATCCCAATCGCCATCGAGAGAGAGGGTGATGCGCTGCACGCTTCGCTCCGCTTGTCGTCGGTTTTGCTGCGGCCCCCGGCGTGGAGGACCCCGGAAAAGACGGGCGAAGTCTTCGAATCTTATGGTTAACAAAAGATAACCGGTGTCGGCCGGAGACCGGGCGCAAAAGGGTTGGCGCGGCAAGCGGCGCAGATCCTGTACTTCATCGGCTGTGACAAAAATGGGCAACGACTTGCGGTGTGACAAAGTCCGGCCGGGTTATGCCTGCAGCATTTCTTAACATATCGGTAACCATGTCTGCGCGACACCGGACGGGGCGCCTCGGCGTCCTTCACCGGTCGAGGAGGGCAGGCTTTGCCGTCACGCGCAGTACAGCCGATCGAGCTTTGGGGCGGAGTGGAGTGCTCGGTGGTCAGGCTCCGCAACGGCATCGTCGATCAGACGGTGCTGAGCGGCCATCAGGACCGGCTGGGGGATCTGGACGCCTTCGCCGAACTCGACATTACGGCAATCCGTTACCCCGTGCTGTGGGAACGGGTGGCGCCGCATGGGCTGGACACTGCCGACTGGGCATGGACCGACGAGCGGCTGGGGCGTCTGCGCGACCTGGGCATCAACCCCATCGCGACGCTGCTGCACCACGGCAACGGCCCGCGCGGCACCGACCTGACGCAGCCCGATTTTCCCGAAAAATTCGCCGCCTACGCCGCGCGCGTGGCGGAGCGCTACCCGTGGCTGGACCTCTACACGCCGATCAACGAGCCGCTGACCACCGCGCGGTTCTGCGGCCTGTACGGCCACTGGTACCCGCACGCCCGCGATCACCGGGTGTTCCTGCGCATCCTCATCAACGAGGTGCAGGCGACCCGGCTCGCCATGAAGGCGATCCGCGCGGTGAACCCGGCCGCGCGGCTGGTACAGACCGAGGACCTCGGCAAGGCGCACAGCACGCCGCGCCTCGCCCGGCAGGCCGGGCACGAGAACCAGCGGCGCTGGCTGACCTTCGACCTGCTGACCGGCCGCGTGACCCGCGAGCACCCGCTGTGGCCCTACCTGACCCAGGCGGACATGGAGGATGCGCTCGAGGAACTGGCCGCCGACCCGTGCCCGCCGGACATCCTGGGGATCGACCACTACCTGACCAGCGAACGCTTCCTGGACGAGCGCGTGCGCCGCTATCCCGGCGTCCGCCCCTCCGAGGAGGGTGGCGAGCGCCATGTGGACGTCGAGGCGATCCGCGTGCTGGCCGAGGGCGTGGAGGGGCTGGAGGCCCTGATGGAGGAGGCGTGGCACCGCTACCGCCTGCCGGTCGCCGCCACCGAGGTGCACAACGGCTCCTCCCGCGAGGAGCAGTTGCGCTGGTTCAAGGAAGCCTGGGACGGGGCGCACCGGCTGCGCGCGCGCGGCGTGGACATCCGCGCGGTGACGGCGTGGGCCTTGCTCGGCAGCTATGATTGGAACAGCCTGCTGACCCGGCGCGACGGCTTCTATGAATCCGGCGTGTTCGACGTGCGCGGGCCGGAGATCCGGCCGACCGCCCTGGCGCACCTGCTGCG
>JAEYOB010000692.1 GCA_023412175.1 Pseudomonadota bacterium
GCTGCCGGGGCAGGACGCCGGGCGGCACGCCGCCGTCGCCGAGGCCTACAAGGACGCCTTCGCCGCCCGCCGCCGGAGCGGCGTGCTGGAGGAGCCGCTGTTCCCCGGCATCGCCGGGACGCTGGACGCTCTGGAGGCGGCCGGCGTGCTGCTCGGCGTGGCGACCGGCAAGTCGCGGCGCGGCCTCCTGGCGGTGCTGGAGCGGCACGGGCTGACCCACCGCTTCGTCACCCTGCAGACCGCCGACGTCGGTCCCGGCAAGCCGCACCCGGAGATGGTGTTCCGCGCCCTGGCGGAGACCGGCGCCGGGGCGGCGGCCACGGTGATGATCGGCGACACCACCTTCGACATCCAGATGGCGCGCAACGCCCGCGTCGCGTCGGTCGGGGTGTCCTGGGGCTATCACGAGGTGCCGGAGCTTCAGGCGGCCGGCGCCGACCGCATCGTCGGAGACGGCGCCCAGGTTGCCGCGGCGGTGCTCGACCTGCTGGAAGAAGCCGAGGCGAGATGAAGCGTTTCTACAAGACCGTGAGCGTCGAGGCGGTGGACGGCGGCTGGGAGGTGCGGCTGGACGGCCGCTCCGTGCGCAGCCCGGCCAAGTCGGCGCTGGTGTTCCGCAGCGAGCCGCTGGCCCGCGCCGTCGCCGACGAATGGGAGGCGCAGGGCGATGAGATAAACCCGCATGCCATGCCGATGATGCAGCTTGCCAGCACGGCGGTGGACGTGGTGTCGAAGGGCCGCGAAGCCATCGTCGACGGCGTTGCCAAGTACGCCGAGACCGACCTGCTCTGCTACCGCGCCGAACACCCGCGCGAGCTGGTGGACCGTCAGGCGCGGCACTGGCAGCCGCTGCTGGATTGGGCGACGCTGCGCTATGACGCGCCGCTGCACGTGCACGCCGGCCTGATGCCGAAGCCGCAGCCCGAGGATGCCACCCGCGCGCTGCGCCACGCGGTGGACGCGCACGACGACTGGATGCTCAGCGCCCTGCAGAGCGCCACGGCGGCCTGCGGCTCGCTGGTGGTGGCGCTAGCCCTGGTCGAGCGCCGCATCGATGCTGCCGAGGCGTTCGAAGCCTCCCAGGTGGACGAGACCTTCCAGATCGAGCAGTGGGGCGAGGACCCCGAGGCCACCAAGCGCCGTGCGGCGCTGCGCCTGGACATCGAGGCCGCCCGGCGGTTCGTGGACCTGCTGGCGGGCTGAAAACGAAAGGAACCCCCGCGGGGATGGCCGCGGGGGTTCCTTCGTGCGAGCCGGTTACTGCTTCGGCTGGCTGCTGGTGCCGCTGCTCGGCGGCGCCGCCGGGCTGGTCGTACCGGTCGTCGCGCGGTTCGCGGCGTCGCCCTTCGCGGCGTCGCGGTTGCGGTTCAGCGACGTCATGCTGTCCGAGTACTGGAACTCGGTCATGTTCTTGACGTCGTCACGGCTCAGCGTGGACAGTTGCAGACGGTTGTCCGCCTCGTTCCACTTGGCCTGATTGAAGTCCACCGCGACCTTCTTGTCGCCGATGCCGAGGAAGCCGCCCGACGACAGGACCAACTGCTTGGCCTGGCCGGACGCCGGGTCGAGGATGATGTCGTCGACCTCGCCGACCTTCTCGTTGTCCTTGCCGTAGACGTTCTTGCCCAGCAGCTTCTCCGCGCTGGCGAGGGTGTTCTGCCCCGCCGCCGTGCTGGCGGTGCCGCTGTGCTGCATGGTGGTCGGCGATGTTGCCGCCGTGCCGCCCGTGCTGTCCTGCGACCGCTGCATGGTGGGGGAATTGGTCGTGGTCCCGCCGCTGCCGGTCGAGCCGCCGGTGCTGGACTGGGCGAAAGCCGCGCCGGTCATCAGGGCCAGCGCGGAAGCGGCCGCGATCAGTTCCTTGCGCATGGTTCTCTCCTCCTCGTTCTGCATGGTTCGTCCATGGCAGCTCTACAACACGCGAGGAAGCGCAATAATTCCGATCGGAAAAATATCTTTAGGGGAATGCCTCGGGTGAACGGGGGATGGCTACTCCCAACTTCATAGGGGTTTGTGTGGTATGACCGTCGTATTGCCGGCTTTGAACATCATCTGTTCTTTCCCGGCGCGATCCATATCTTCCAGACGCAGCATGGCAAGAGCCCGAGTCTGCAATCCACTTCGCATTTCCCCGGCTGTGTGCTCGCCCAGGTGGATCGGCGTGCCGGGGGCGGGGAGGGGGCCGTCCAGCTCGACCGGCACCAGCCGCTTCTTGATCAGCGCCCGGTAGCGGGTGCGCGCCGTCAGCTCCTGGCCCATGTAGCAGCCCTTGTCCCAGGAGATGGCGTTGAGCGCATCCAGGTTGTTTTCCAGCGGGATCGCCTTCTCGACCTCCAGGTCGCGGCTGCCGTCGGGAACGCCCAGCTCCAGACGCAGGCGATCCCAGGACTCGAAGGGCAGATGGACGAATCCCAGCGCATCCAGATCGGTTCCCGCCGGCACGATGGCGCGGGCACCCAGTTCCGCCGTGCGCGGGTCGGTGAAGGCGATGCCGCCGGCGAAGGGGGCCGCCGCGCCGGGCTCGGCCGGCAGCCCCAGGCGGTCGAGCGCGTCCGGGCCGGTCAGCGCCACCACCATCGCCCCCGCGGTGCGGTCCTCCAGCGCGATCCTGGAGCGCAGCTTGTACATTCTCAGCCGCTTCAGCAGGTCGTCGCGCCGCGCCGCCTCCACGTCCAGCAGCAACGCGTCGCCGGCTCCGGCGATCATGAAATCGTGCAGGTACTTGCCCTGCGGCGTCAGGAACAGGCTGTAGACGGCGCGCTCCGCCGTCACCGCGTGCACGTCGTTGGACACCAGCCCTTGCAGGAATGTTGCGCGGTCCTCACCGGTCACCGCCAGCACGCCCCGCTGCTCCAGAACCACGTATCCGGTCGTCTCGGCCATGCCGTCCTCCTTGGCTGGCCTCAAACTTGGCCGGTCGAAGGCGTATGGACAAGAGCCTTCCGCCGTTGCGGGGAGTTGACGACAGTGCACCAGCCGCGCTTAGTGTGTAAAAGGTGTGCCCGCACCCGCCCGATCCTCCTGGAAACCGTCCCCGTGGACTCACCTCCCCTGGCCCAAACGACCACGCCACGCCTCGACCTTCGCGGCATCACGAAGCGCTTTCCCGGCTGCCTCGCCAACGACCATGTCGACCTGACGCTGCTGCCGGGGGAGATCCACGCCCTGCTGGGCGAGAACGGCGCCGGCAAGTCGACGCTGGTGAAGATCATCTACGGCGTACAGCACGCCGACTCGGGCACGCTGAGCTGGGAAGGGCAGCCGGTCACCATCGCCGACCCGCACGCCGCCCGCCGGCTCGGAATCGGCATGGTGTTCCAGCACTTCTCGCTGTTCGACACGCTGACGGTGGCGGAGAACATCGCGCTGGGCATCGAGGACAAGACCTCGATCAAGGATCTGTCCGGCCGCATCCGCGCGGTGTCCGAGCGTTACGGGCTGGCGCTCGACCCGGAACGGCACGTCTTCGACCTGTCGGTCGGCGAGCGCCAGCGGGTGGAGATCGTGCGCTGCCTGCTCCAGGACCCGCGCCTGCTGATCATGGACGAGCCGACCTCGGTGCTGACGCCGCAGGAGGTGGGCCGGCTGTTCGAGACGCTGAAGCGGCTGGCGGCCGAGGGCTGCACCATCCTCTACATCTCGCACAAGCTGGAGGAGATCCGCGCGCTGTGCGACCGCGCGACGGTGCTGCGCGGCGGCAAGGTGGTTGCGACCTGCGACCCCCGGAAGGAGACCGCGCGCGGCCTCGCCGAGATGATGATCGGCACTACGCTGTCCACGCCCGAGCGTGCCGCGGCGGCGGTCACCGGGGCGCCGCGGCTGGAGGTGCGCCACCTCTCCACCACCACGGACGTGCCCTTCGCCACCGAGCTGAAGGACGTCTCGCTGGAGGTGCGCGCCGGCGAGATCGTCGGCATCGCCGGCGTCGCCGGCAACGGGCAGGCCGAGTTGATGGCGGCATTGAGCGGCGAGACGCTGATCGGCGACGAGAGCGCCGTGCGCATCGACGGCCGCCCGGTCGGCCACCTCGGCCCCCGCGCCCGGCGCGAACTGGGCCTCGCCTTCGTGCCCGAGGAACGGCTGGGCCGCGGCGCTGTGCCGGAGCTGAGC
>JAEYOB010000709.1 GCA_023412175.1 Pseudomonadota bacterium
GTGCAGGTCCCACCGCCCGCCGGCGCTCAGCAGCAGCGCGCCGTCGCCGGCGTCCGCGGTCTCCATCCAGGCCCGTTCGGGCGCCATGCGGTCTTCCCCTCGCTAACCTTGCGGCCTAAAGCTCGACCGAGCTTGGCCGGAAGCAACCGTTCCGGTCAACCTCACCCCCTCTGCAACGCCCGTCGGAGCGATTTGCGCCAAAGGCGCGGCATGGATAGTATGCCGCCGCACCATCCGCCCGTCCGGGGGCGGCTTCACAGGACCCGAGCACCATGAACCTCAAGGACCACATCCGCGGCATCCCCGACTTTCCCAAGCCGGGCATCCTGTTCTACGACATCTCGCCGCTTCTCGCCGATGCCGCGGCGTGGCAGGAGACGGTGCGCCGGCTGGCCGACGCCATCCGCCCCTACAAGCCGGACGTGCTGGTCGGCATCGAGTCCCGCGGCTTCCTGGTTGCGGCGCCGCTGGCGCTGGCGCTGGGCGTCGGCTTCGTCATGGTGCGCAAGCACGGCAAGCTGCCGGGCGACAAGGTGACGCACTCCTACGACCTGGAATACGGCACCGACACCATCGAGATCCAGTCGGACGCGGTCAAGCCCGGCCAGCGCGTGGTGGTGCTGGACGATCTGCTGGCGACCGGCGGCACCATGGTGGCGGCGATCGAGCTGCTGCGCCAGGTCGGCGGCGACGTGCAGGCGGCGGCCTTCCTGGTCGAACTGGCCTTCCTGAACGGCCGCGAGCGCATCGGAGTGCCGTGCGAGGTGCTGCTGAGCTACGATTCGTAGCGGCACACTGCCCCCTCCCCTGCGACAGCGGGGGAGGGTCGGGGTGGGGGCAATGCTCCTACGACGCTCCCTCCGCCCCTACCCCCGCCTTCGCCAGCGCCTCCAGGCAGTCGTCCAGGCTGCGGTTCAGCAGGCGCAGCATGGTTTCGCGCCAGGGCAGCTTGTCGCCCACCATGCGCGCCCGTTCCATCGTGTCGGCATAGACCTGGAGGTCGTCGGGCCGCACCGCCACCGGCGGATAGCCGGCGCGGTTCAGGATCAGGTTCATGACCAGCAGCGCCACCGCCGGATTCCCCTGCGCGAAAGGCCGCACGACCATCAGCCGGTGATGCGCCTCCAGCGCCGTCTCCACCCCCGCCTCGGTGCGCCGCAGCCAGCCGCCCAGCGCCGCCATGGAGACGCGGATCTTCGCCGGGTCCGCGGCCTCGCCCTCGTCCGGCAGCGGCGCGTCGCGGTACTTGCCGGCGCCGGCGTCCAACCCCTGGAAAAGCACCCCGTGGAAGGCCGCCACCATGCGCTCGCTGACGGCGCCGGGCTCGTAGGCCAGCCGCGCCATCAGCGTCAGCGCCTGGGCGTGGTTGAGGACGAGGCGCTGCGCCGCGGCCGGCCGGTTGCGCAGCACCGCGCCGCGGCCGAGCACGAACAGCACCTCCTCCGGCGTCAGGCCGGCGCCTTCGACGGTGACGCAGGCGATGCTCAATTCCCGCTCGAAGCGGTCCGCCAGCTCGCCGACCACCTCGACCGGCAGGGGCCGTGCGGCGTCCAGCGTGCGTTTCTTCCCGTTGATGTCGTCCAGCAGCGCCATCGCCCACCCCTTGCTTGACCGTGACGATTTATAGGATGCCGCGGCCCCGGCCGGAAGGGAGCCTGCGAGCTTTTGCCGCTCGGCATGAACCTTGAACGCCGCGGGGCCAGCAATCTAAGCTCATGACGATGGGCGGTGCCGACCTGCGGGAGGATGGGCTGATGGAACACGTCGCCTGGGACGAATCGATGAGCGTCGGCGTCGGGATCCTCGACGACGACCACAAGCGGCTGCTGGACATGTTCAACGGCCTGCTGAAGACCGGCGTCGCGACCCGGAGCAAGGACGACCTGATCCCCCTGCTGGAGAGCCTGCACGACTATACGGACGTGCACTTCCGCCGCGAGGAGGCGTTCATGGAGCGCCACGGCTTCCCCGACCTGGAAGCGCACAAGGCGGCGCACCGCTATTTCGTCGACGAGGTCGGGAAGCTGACCGCCGAGCTGGGCGACAGCCACGTCATGATGCTGCGCATCGACCTGATCCTGCTGCTGAAGGACTGGCTGATCGAGCACATCCAGACCATCGACAAGCAGTATCAGCCCTATCTGGCCGCCGAGGACGCCGCCACGGCGAAGTAAAGGGAGCGGGGTAAAGGAAAAAGCCCCTCCTCCCTTCGCAGGAGAGGGGCTTTTTGTTCACTCCGCCGGATGGTGCGCCGCGCCGTAGCCCGCGGCCTCCTCCGATTCCTCGGCGAAAGGCTTCTTCTTGGCGATGTAGCTGTACACCGTCGGCACCACGAACAGCGTGAGCGCCGTGCCGAGCAGCATGCCGCCGACGATCACCGCGCCGATGGCCTGCCGGCTCTCCGCGCCCGCGCCGTGCGCCATCGCCAGCGGCACCGCGCCCAGCACCATGGCGCCCGTCGTCATCAGGATCGGCCGCAGGCGCAGCACCGCCGCCTCCTCGACCGCCTTGCGGATGTCGACGCCGCCGCGCTGGAGCTGGTTGGCGAACTCGACGATCAGGATGCCGTGCTTGGTGATCAGCCCGACCAGCGTGACGAGGCCGATCTGGCTGTAGACGTTCATCGTCGCCCCGGTCCACAGCAGCGCCGCCAGCGCCCCCGTCATCGACAGCGGCACCGTCAGCATGATGACGAA
>JAEYOB010000722.1 GCA_023412175.1 Pseudomonadota bacterium
CATGGAAGCCATGGCCCTGGACGGTTATGGCGATGTGTACATCGCCGCCCCCCTGTTGAGTGCATATGATGTGGATCCAGGCCCGGACAGCTACATGCTGCAGAGCGACATAGGCTTCAATGCCTACCTGCTCAAGCTGGATGGCAGCAACGGCGAATTCATGTTCGCCTACCCCATGAGCGATGGCACCACAGGTCATATCACCACCCGCCAGCTGGCGCTAACAACGAACGGCACCATACTCACCGGCGGCACATTCCGCGCCAGCACGGACATGGATCCCCTGGGCGGTGAGGACATCCTTACCGTGCAGGTGGATCCCAGCGAAGAGGTCTACATACGCAGCTTCTACCAGGACATCGGGCTTGCCGTGCCCACCACCACAGCCGAGGCCATGCTGCTCTATCCGGTGCCCTGCACCGATGTGCTCATGGTACACCAGCCGCAGGCCGCCCCGGTGGCCTACGCCGTTACCGATGCGCAGGGCCGGCTGGCGTTGAGCGGCACCCTGCCACCCGGCATCCAGGCCCTGCCCGTAAGCACCCTCGCACCCGGCGCCTACGCCATAACCATGCACGCCGAAGGACAGCGGAACACCGCACGGTTCGTAAAGCAGTAACTGGCCGCACTTGCTGTTCCAATGCATCCCCCATGCGGATGCATTGGAACAGTTTTTTTTTGGGGGGGGCATGCCCACATGTACGACCACCTGCGATCGCATGGAGGCTTCAATGAGGCCACGGCTCAATTGCCGTGGAGATCCACGTGTCGTTCACCCGGGACCCCGTTCATTTGGATATGCATACAAGTCGCTCTCCGGCACCACCTTCATGGGCACGGGCTTGCCAATGGGGCCGATCACCACGCCTGTGGGCCGGCCGAGATCGAGTTGGATGGCCAGGATGCCCCGCTACAAACACATGCGCATCAATTCAGGGGCAGGTATCGGGCGGCAGAAAACATTGTTGGCAGCGAGTACCGGGGCTTCTGGTTCAATGCAAGTGGTGGCAAGGATGAGGTTCAGGCTGAGGCCACCAAGGGACCTACGGCAGATGTCTTCAGCTGTTATGGGAGGTTCGCCCTCCGCACCTTTCTTCCCTACCACATGAATAAAGATGGTGGCCTGGCCGTGGTACAATTCGTCCAGTATGGCGCGAACCGCTTCCTGTTCGCGGTGTTCCGTCAACCGCAAAATGGCTGAACGCAGTTCGCGATTCTCTTCGGGTATGATGAGCATGGGGTCGGCCTCAGCACAAAGATGATCGCTGAGCGGGAATTTAGGTAGCCCTGTACCCTATGCAAGGGCACCTTTGTGAACTTCTCTAACCGGCAACGCAGCGAGAACGAATACCGCGTACTTCGCAAGATCATATTTGCCGGATAACCAGAAGACCAACTTATCAACGACGTCAACTTTTGTCGCATTGATCCTTTTTATTCGTGTGTGAAAGCCTTCAGTGAAAAATGACCAGCCAGGTGAAGACATGGTCCAGCGCACACTTTGACCAGCGAAGGGACACAGCAACTCCGTCCAAAGGGCAATATGGATACATGAAAATACTCTCTTCAATTAGGAGCGAAGCATGAAACCGATTGCCCACACAGCACAAAACGAGAACGGCCAGTGGCGAGAGCCTCACGACCTGCTCGAACATTTGAAGGGTGTTGCAAAACGCGCAACCGAATATGCCGCCGACTTCGGTGGCGGTGAATGGGCGCACCTCGCTTCCATGCTGCACGACCTGGGCAAATACCAATATGACTGGCAATGCTATATCCGTCGCGAAACCGGCTTCAATGATGGTTACCCCTGTGCGAACCGCAACGTACACCCCAACCACTCCACTGCTGGTGCGGTGCACGCTACTGAGCGCTTTGGCAAGATCGGTCGAGTGCTCGCCTATCTCATCGCTGGACACCATACCGGATTGTACGACTGGCACAGCGGCGAAGCAGGAGAAGGGCCCGGCCTGAACTATCGGCTGCAACAGTCGGAAGCGAGACAAGAACTTGCTGATAGCCTCACTGCGGGTATTCCCGAGGAGGTACTTCAACCGAACTTCCCCGCTCCCGACCTGCGCAACATACCTGGTGGAAAGGCAGGCTTCGCGCTTTGGGTGCGCATGCTATTCTCTTGCTTGGTGGATGCGGACTTCCTGGACACGGAAGCGTACATCACACCGGACAAGGCAGCTGCCCGCACTACCTATCCGGTACTTAGCGAGCTGAAAAAGGAGTTTGACGCGCACATGGTGGAACTGGCAGCCAAGGCTAAAGCGAGTGATGTGAATACCGCTCGTGCCCACATCCTTGAACAATGCCGCAGCAAGGCAGGGCTGAAAGAGAACCTGTTCACGCTCACGGTCCCCACCGGCGGTGGTAAGACACTCGCATCTATGGCCTTTGCGCTGGACCATGCCATCGCCCACGGCAAGAAGCGCCTCATCTATGTCATCCCCTACACGAGCATCATTGAGCAAACCGCCAAGGTGTACCGCACCGCCTTTGGACCCTTGGCCGATGCCGTGATCGAGCACCACAGCAATGCGGAGGACGATGGGCGCAATGAATTCTCAACGGCCAAGCTGGCCACGGAGAATTGGGATGCGCCTGTTATAGTCACCACCAACGTGCAGTTCTTTGAATCGCTCTTCGCGGCCAAGACCAGCCGCTGCCGTAAGCTGCACAACATCATCAATAGCGTGGTGGTGATCGATGAGGCGCAGATGATGCACCCCAGTTTCTGGCAACCCATGGTGAGCGTACTCGACCTGCTCCGGAAACACTACGGCACCACTCTTGTCCTTAGCACGGCCACGCAACCTTGTTTCGATAGCCGCGACAAACGCCACTTCATGGACCCGAAGAAATGGCGGTACGGTTTGGATGATGCCCGTGAATTGATGGACGCCCCCGCCAAATTGTACCAACAGCTCGACCGGGTAAAAGTGCATGTGCCCGAACGCTTCGATGAGAAGCAGACCTGGGAACAGATCGCTGTAGACATCAGCGCACACGGATCCGTACTGGCCATTGTGAACACCCGCACAGACGCCCGCGCACTCCATGCCCTGATACCGGACGGAACCATTCACCTCAGTGCCCTCATGTGCGGCGAGCATCGATCGCATGTGATAGCGGACATCAAGCAACGGCTGAAGGATAAGAAACCTACGCGTGTGGTATCCACGCAATTGGTTGAAGCCGGTGTGGACCTGGATTTCCCCGTGGTGTACCGGGCCATGGCCGGGCTCGACTCCATCGCGCAAGCCGCAGGCCGATGCAACCGCGAGGGCGACCTCGACAAAGGACACACCTATGTCTTCATCCCGCCGAAGCCATCGCCAGCGGGTCTGCTGAGAAAAGGTGAGGATGCTTGTCGCTCAGTGCTCCACGAACATAAGGGCAACACACTGGACATCGACCTCTTCAAGCGCTATTTCGATCAGTTGTACTACACCAACGATCTGGACCAGCACCACATCCGCCAGCATTTGCGGATGGATGGCACCGACTGCTCGGAGTTGGACGTGAACTTCCGCACCGCTTCGGAACTTTTCAAACTCATCGATGACGAGGACTACGTGCCCGTGGTAGTGCTCTATCGCGGTCCCGAAGGAAAGGACAACACGGCGGAGAGCCTGCTGGCCATGCTGAAGAAGGACAAGACCAAGCGGTGGATCATGCGCAAACTGCAACGCTACATCGTCAACGTGCGCCGCAAGGATGCCGAACGAATGCGCACCGAGGGAGCGCTCGATGAAGTTATGCCCAACCTCTTTGCCCAAGTGACCGATGGCCCCTACCACAAGACCTGGGGCTTGCAGACCGAAGAAGTAAGACTCACCCCTGACCAATACCTAATCTCTGAAGAACCATGAAACGATACTGCCTTGAAGTCTCCGGCGACTATGCCTGCTTCACACGGCCCGAAATGAAGGTGGAGCGCGTGAGCTACGATGTGATCACGCCCTCGGCCGCGCGCGCCGTGTTCGAGGCCATCCTGTGGAAGCCCGCCGTGCGCTGGCATGTTCGCAAGGTGGAAGTGCTAAAGCCCGTGCGCTGGATGAACCTTAGGCGGAATGAAGTAGGCAAGGTCATCAGCACAGATAAGGTGAAGAGCGCCATGAACAAGGGGTCGGGTGACCTCGGCCTCTACATCGAAGATGAACGCCAGCAGCGTGCAGGGCTTTTTCTACGCGATGTGGCCTACCGCCTGCATGCCGACATGGAATTCCTGCGCGACAAGGACCCGCAAGCCAACGCCAGGAAGTACGAGGAGATGTTCGAGCGCCGCGCCCAAAAAGGCCAATGCGTGAACCAGCCCTACCTCGGCTGCCGCGAGTTCGCCGCGCACTTCCGACTCGTCGAGGACGCTGCCAAAGAACCAGCACCCTTCGGCATGGATGAGAAACTCGGCTACATGCTCCACGACCTGGACTTCTCCAACAC
>JAEYOB010000767.1 GCA_023412175.1 Pseudomonadota bacterium
CGCCTACATGCCGGCGACGGTCATCCCGTCGATGCGCACGGTGGGCGCGTCCATGCCGTAACGCAGGTCGAGGTCGCTGGCGGCTTCCATGTTGAGGAACATGTCCTTCAGGTTGCTCGCCACCGTCAGCTCGCTGACCGGATAGGCGAGCTGGCCGTTCTCGATCCAGAAGCCGCTGGCGCCGCGGCTGTAGTCGCCGGTCACGCCGTTGACGCCCATGCCCATCATCTCGGTGATGTACAGGCCGTCCTTGATCTCGCCCAGGATGGCGTCGCGGCTGCGCGTGCCGGCGGCCAGATAGATGTTGGAGGGCGACGGGCCCGGCGGGCCGGAGGTGCCGCGCGAGGCGTGTCCGGTCGTCGTCAGGCCGAGCTGGCGGGCCGAGCGCAGGTCGAGCAGCCAGGTGGTCAGCCGGCCGTTCTCGACGATGGTGCGCTTCTCCACCGCCACGCCCTCGGCGTCGAAGGGACGCGAGCGCATGCCGCGGCGCACGAACGGGTCGTCGACGATGGTGACGCCCTCGGGGAAGATGGCCTGGCCCAGTTTGTCCTTGAGGAAGCTGGTGCCGCGCGCCACCGACGGGCCGCTGATGGCGCCGGTCAGGTGGCCGAGCAAACCACGTGAAACACGTGGATCAAACACCACCGGCACCTTCTGGCTCTTCACCTTGCGCGGGTTCAGACGGCGCACCGCCTTCTCGGCGGCCTCGCGGCCGATGTCGGCGGGGGACCGCAGGTCGGCGCCGTAGACCTTCGAGTCGTACTCGTAGTCGCGCTCCATGCCCGTGCCCTCGCCGGCCAGCACCGACACCGAGAGCGAGCGGCGCGACACGCTGTAGGAACCGGCGAAGCCGTTGGAGGCGGCGATGGCGACGGTGGACCGGCTCCAGCCGGCGTCGGCGCCTTCCGAGTTGGTGACGCCGGCGACGGCCAGGGCGGCCTCCTCGGCGATGCGCGCCTGCTCGATCATCGAGTCGGGGGCGGGCTCGTCGGGGTCGCAGATGTCCAGGTCGGGCCATTGGCGGGCGAGTTGGGCGGGATCGGCCAAGCCGGTGAAGGGATCCTCCGGCACCACGCGGGCCATGGCGACGGCGCGCTCCACCAGCTCGTCCAGCGCCTTGGCGCTGCGGTCGGTGGAGGAGACGATGGCCTGCCGCTTGCCGACGAAGACGCGCAGGCCGAGGTCGCCCGATTCCGAGCGCTCCAGCCGCTCCGGCTTGCCGAGCCGCTGGCTGAGCGAGACGGAGGCGCTGTCGAACAGCACAGCATCGGCGGCGTCCGCTCCGGTGGAGCGGGCCTTGCGGATCAGGTCTTCCAGCAGGTTCAGCACGTCAGGCTGGCGGGTGGGCATGCGTTTCTCCGATGGGTCTTCCGGCGTGTCTACCAGATGGGGACGGCCGGCAGAAGAGGACAGGGGGCTATGCCGGCCGGACGGCCCCGTCCGCTCAGGTGCGGCGGTCGCTGCGCGCGTAGGCCCAGGCGGCCAGCGCCAGCAGGTTGGTCACCACCATGCCGGCGGTCATCACCGCCGGGTCGCCCGGCTCGAACAGACCGGTCGCCGAGGACGCCGCCGCCCCCAGACCCATCTGCACGAAGCCCAGCAGGCCCGAGGCGGTGCCGGCCAGCCGCGCGTCGACGCCAACCGCGACGCTCATGGTGACCGGGATGGTCAGGCCGTTGCCGAAGCACAGCAGCATGGTCGGCAGGAACAGGATCAGCGGCGAGAACTGCCCGGCCGCCAGGAACCCGCCGATCACCAGGGGCCCGGCCACCGACAGCAGCAGCCCGGCAATGGCCAGCGCTTCGAGCCGCACCCGCCCGGCCAGACGCGACACCGCCATGTTGCCGAGCATGTACCCCAGCGACAGCAGCACGAAGAACAGTCCGTACTCGCTGGGCGGCCGATGCAGCGTGGCGCTCATGGGGAAGGCGGCGCCGGCCAGGAACACGAAGAACCCCGCCGTCATCCACCCGATCACCAGCGCATAGCCGAGGAACAGCCGCCGTCCGAGCAGCGCGCGGTACGCTGCCCACAGGGCGGTTGGGCCGGGCAGCGGCGTGGGGTTGCGGTGGGTTTCCGGCAGGCGCCGGATGGCCGCCGCCAGCACCAGCCCGCCGAAGCCGACCAGCAGCACGAAGCTGGCGCGCCAGCCGAACCATTCGTCCAGGAAGCCGCCGATGGCCGGCGCCACCATGGGGGCCACCGCCATGCCGGCGATGACCAGCGCCAGCACGCGTGTCGCCTCGTCACGCCCCCAAGCGTCGCGCACGATGGCACGGCCGATGACCATGCCGGCGCAGCCGCCGACCGCCTGCGCCACCCGGCCGAGCACCAGCAGGCCGATGCTCGGCGCCAGCGCGCAGGCGAGGCTGGCCGCCACGTACAGCCCGAGACCCGCCAGCAGCACCGGCCGCCGGCCGAAGCGATCCGCCAGCGGCCCGTACAGCAGCTGTCCCACCGCCACGCCGATCAGGTAGAGCGACAGGGTGAGTTGCACCGTGGTGTGGCTCGCCGCGAAGGCCGCCTGCAGGCCGGGCATGGACGGAACGAAGATGTTGAGCGCCAGCGGCCCGGTCGCGGTGGCGGCGACCAGCAGGGTGACAGACGGCTTGGAATACGGGGCCAGCATGATGCCTGTGGGGTTCCGGAAAACGGCGACGGCGCGCGGAAGGCCCGAGAGCCTATCCGCACGCCGTTGCGATCAGAAGCCGTTTCTCCGAAATCCCGGGTTGCCTGGAAACCGGGTTGTCCGGGTCAGGCCGCGGCGCGGGCCGACAGGCGCTCCAGCACCGGCAGCTTGAGCGCCAGGGCGCCGTCGCCCAGCAGGGCCTGCACGCCGAGCAGCAGCGTCCAGAACGCCGGGAACTCCCAGCCGCCGCCCTGGGCGGAGAACAGCCAGCCGTTGCCGACATGCTGCAGGGTGGCGCCGACCATCACCGGCACCAGGGCCAGCGCGACCAACCGGGTCTGGACGCCCAGCAGCAGCAGCAGACCGCCGCCCACTTCGGCGAGGATGACGAGGTACGCGAAGAAGCCCGGATAGCCGATCTGCTCGAAGAAGGCGACGGTGCCGGGAATGGTGAAAACGAAAACCTTCATCAGGCCGTGGGCGAGGAACAGGGTGCCCAGGCCGACGCGCAGAAGGAGGGCGGCGTAGGGGGCGGTGCGGGTGTCGGTCATGGCGGGTCTCCTTGGGTTCGCTGCGGTTCGGGTGCCGGTGTGGCGTTGAATGGATTGAACCGTTTTCCCACGGAGAGATAAACATCGGATAATGCGAATGTTTATTGCTGTGATAAGAACAATAACTCAGCGTCGTGGCAGTTCGAACAGATCGGCAGTGACCGTTTCCCCGCCGTCCGGCGTTCGCTCCCGGCACGGGCTGTCGTAGACGACCATCAGCAGCGGTGACGCGCCGGGGCGGTCCAGCTTGGTGATGCCCTCGGCGTGGTCGCACCCCTCGCCATGGGGGATGCGCAGTTCCAGCGACAGTTCCCTGCGCGGCACGAGGCACTCCTCGCCGATGCTGACGGCGTTGCGCCAGCGGTGCACCGCCACCGGACCGTCGAGGTCCATGGTCGGTCCGGCGAGGATCAGCAGGTCGTCGCCGTCGAACGCCAGCTCGCGGACGCCGAGCCCGCCCAGATCGAGGAAATGCTTGCGGTACCGCGCGCCGTCCATCCCCACCTTCATGAGGCGCAGGCGCCCCTTGCCCCGTTCCTCGATCTCCAGGTCCAGGATGCAGGCCCAGCCGCGCAGCACCGGCCCGCGCAGCCCGAGGAAGACGCGGTTGCCGCGCGCAGCAAGCCCCTCGACGTCGAAGCCGTTCTCCTTGGCCGGCACCTCAAGGAAGCGGCCGATGTGCTGGTCCTTGCGCAGGTGGCGGACCAGCGCGTTCTGCTTGCGTCCCATCTTCAGACAGCCGGCCCGGCGCTTGCCATCCGTGGGGGCGAGAGCCGGGGCGTCGCCCGCCTCCACCAGCGGGATGCGGCCGAACAGGAAGCGGTTGGCGTCGCGCCGCACCGCGGTCAGCGTTTCCAACGCCTCCTCGTCGCTCTGGCTCCCCGGTTCGGGTTTGCGGCGCGCCAGGCTGTGCGAGCCGACCACCCACAACCAGCCGCCGTCCACCGACATCCCTTCGATGTCCGCTTCGCCGTCGGCACCGTCCGGCAGGTCGAAGGCGTCAGCCAGGGCGAAGGATGTGTGCCCGCCGTAGAGCGCACCGTCCCCGGTGACCAGCCGCTCGATGCGCGCACCCTCGTCCGAGGCGACGAACAGCGCCCGTCCGGCCAGTTCCGCCACCGACAGATCGGCGCCGATGGGCTTTCCGGCTGCCGCATCGTGCTGGAAGGCGAGGCGGACGGTGGTCGACGGGCGGTCCGGTTCCTGGTGCATGATGTGGTCTCCGCAGCGGTGTGCATGCCGAAACGCCACCCGCCGCCCCTCGGTTGCGAAAAGCAGGGAACTGAATCGGAGGCCGCCAGTTTTCCGGATATGCCGCAATGCAGCAATCGGATTGTGCGCTGCGCCATCGATCGGGGGAGAACGAGCATGACCATAACCCAGTTGATCCAGGCGGGTCCGGCCAGGGCGAACGAGCTGTTCGGCAAGCTGGTCGACACCAGTGACGGTGCCGTGAAGACCCGCGAAAAGCTGTTCGCCGAACTGAAGGAGGAATTGGAACTGCAGGCCCGGCTGGAGGAGCAGCACCTGTTCCCAGTCCTGCGCAAGCACAAGGAGACCAAGGACCTCGTCGCCGACGCGGTCAACGACAACAAGCAAACCCGCGCCCTGCTGGCCGAACTGGAGCACCTGCCCAAGGACAGCGAGGACTTCCCGCGCAAGCTGACCGAACTGCGCAAGGTGTTCCAGCAGCACGTCCGCGACGAGCGCAAGGAACTGCTGCCGGTCGTCAAGAAGGCGCTGAGCGACGAGGAAGCCCAGGCGATCGTCGAGAAGGTCGAGGCCGGCCGCGCCAAGGTCGAGGAGGCCAAGCGCGAGGAGGCCGAGCAGCGCCGCGC
>JAEYOB010000809.1 GCA_023412175.1 Pseudomonadota bacterium
GGCCTACATAGGCGAGGAGGTGGAGCCGCGCTCGGCCGGGCTCGCCATGGGGCTGTACATCGGGGGCTCGGCGCTGGGCGGCATGAGCGGCCGCATCCTGACCGCGGTGATCGCCGACGTGGCGAACTGGCGCGTCGCCATGGCCGCCATCGGGCTGCTCGGGCTGCTGGCGGCGGGCTGCCTGTGGGCCGGGCTGCCGGCCTCGAAGCACTTCGCGCGGCGGCCCGCCGGCTTGCGCGACCTCGGCCGGGCGTGGCGGAACCACCTTGCCGACCCGGCCCTGCGCGGGCTGTTCGTTACCGGCTTCGTGCTGCTGGGCGGCTTCATCACCGTCTACAACTACGCCGGCTTCCGGCTGGCCGCGCCGCCGTTCGACCTGCGGCCGGCGGTCGTCGGGGCGATCTTCATGGTCTACATGGCCGGCGCCGTCGCCTCGCCGTGGTTCGGTGCGGCCGCCGCGCGGCACGGCAGCGGCCGGATGCTGCTGGCGGCGGTGCTGCTGACCCTGGTCGGGCTGGCGCTGATGCTGCCGGCATCGCCGGTGACCTTCGCCGCCGGGCTGACGCTGTTCACCATCGCCTTCTTCGGTGCCCACACCATCGCCAGCGGCTGGGTCGGCCAGCGCGCCCGCACGGCGCGGGCCCAGGCGTCGGCCATCTATCTGTTCTTCTACTACATGGGCGCGACCGCGGTTGGGTACGCCGGCGGCTGGTTCTGGACCGGGATGGGATGGGGCGGCGTGACCGCGCTCGTCGGGGCGATGATGGCCGTCGCCGCGCTGATCGCGCTGCGACTGTGGCGGACGCCGGCCTGACACCGCCCGCCGGGTGCGGCGATTTGCACTATGCAGCAACGCCCAAGGGCGTTGCTGCCATTTATGACAAAGGTTAGGCTTTGCTTGCGGGAGAAATATGTGCGTTACCACTCTCTATGGTGGCAACGCCCCGGACGCGGAGGTGCGCATGGCGCAGTCGGCTCACACGGTCGATCAGACCGGAAACGGGTTCATTGACGGCACCCATGCGGCCCTGCTGCGCCGTGTCGGCGAGATCCGCGAGCAGTGCGCCGAGGGTGCGCCGCGCGAGACGGTGCTTCCTTCGTTCGACGCCTTCGTGGACGAGATGACCGTCCATTTCGGCCATGAGGAGCTGATCCTCCGGGCTTCCGGCTTCCCCGGCTGGGAGGAGCATGCCGAACAGCATCAGGCCTTGGGTCGGCAGGTCGGCCGGCTGGTGGATTATCTGCGCGCCTGCGACGTCTCGCAGGAGTTCCTGTGCACCGTGGCCGGCACGCTCGACGGTGCGCTGTCCCGGCACGAGATCACCTGCGACGGCGCCTACGCCAGCCTGTTGCGCGCCGCCCCCGCCCCAGCTCCCGGTGCCGACCTGATCGACTGGAACGCCGGCTTCGAGACCGGGGTCGAGCCCATCGACGCCCAGCACCGCGAACTCGCCGGACTGGTCAACGAGGTGCACCGGCTGTCCGTCGGCGTGCACGACCGGGCGGAGGCGCTGGCGCTGCTGGAGCGGGTCGGCCATCACGTGCGGGCGCATTTCGAGGCGGAGGAGCGGGTGATGCGCGCCGCGTCGCCGACGCGCTGTCTCAACCACGCCGCCAGCCACGAGTTGATGGAATGGCAGTTCCGGGCGATGTGCGAGCAGGTCGCCGCTGGGGTGGTCGATCTGGAGGTGGCCTCGCGCGACTTCCTGCGCTTCTGGCTGATGGACCACATCCTGGTCTGCGACCGTCCGCACTTCCTGCTGATGGGGCTGGCCCAGCCGGTCCGGGCGCTTTCCTGAGCAACGTCGGGGCTGTGAGTAAGCTCTGGCAAGGCCTTGGCCGGAAAGACTTTTTCCGGTGTCGCGCGGGGTGTGTCCGCCGTCACTAAAAAATCACTTGAATCGCTGGCGGAACGGCGTATTTCGTAGCGCACGACGCACTCGCACGTGCCTATGGCCCACTGTGGTTATGCAACGACGTACCGCGTCCTTTTTGGCAGAGCCGGTCGCCAGTGGGCCGGTCCCGAGAGGGAGCACAGTATGTTGTCCAGTTACCACGGCAGGGCCTTAAGACGGTAAGCCCCAGCCGGACATCGACGCCGTGAAAGCCCGGAGCTGCTGAGCCCGGGACCGCGCACGACTCCGGCTGCATCCCGTCACCATCCGACAAATCCGACCCTGGTCTGCGGCCCTGAACGGCGCCGCACCGGACCGCTTTTGCTCACGGGCCCGCGCCACGGGCCCGCAATGGAGTGCGCCATGGGCTTCATCCGTCCCCGTTCCGCCGTCACCCCGCTGCGCCGGGTCACCAGCACCGCCGCCCCCACCGGCCGCCGGCCGTCGGTCATGCAGGCCGTCGCCCTGCACCGGCCGGAGGACCCCTTGCATTGCATCCGCCCCGGCGTGCTGGCCGAGACGGCGCGCCGCTTCGTGGGCGCCTTCACCGAGGCCACGGCCGGCGACGTGCTGTACGCCGTGAAGTGCAATCCCGAGCCGGCGGTGCTGCGCGCGCTGTGGGACGGCGGGGTGCGCCACTTCGACGTGGCGTCGCTGGGCGAGGTGCGTCTGGTCCGCCAGATGTTCCCCGACGCCGAACTGCACTACATGCACCCGGTGAAGGGCCGGCAGGCGATCCGGCAGGCTTACGAGCAGTACGGCGTGCGCGACTTCGTCCTCGATTCCATGGACGAGTTGCAGAAGCTGATGCAGGAGACCGGCGAGGCGGCCGATCTCGGCCTCGTGGTGCGGCTGGCGCTGCCGAAGGGCAACGCGGTCTACGACCTGTCCGGCAAGTTCGGCGCCCAGCCGGAGGAGGCGGTGAAGCTGCTGCGCGCGGTGCGCGCCGTGGCGCCCAAGGTGGGCGTCAGCTTCCACGTCGGCTCGCAGATGCTGGACCCGACCGCCTACGAGCGCGCCATCGAACTGGCCGGCCGCGTCATCGCGGAGTCCGGCGTGGTGGTCGACGTGCTGGACGTCGGCGGCGGCTTCCCGGTGTCCTACCCGGACGTCACCCCGCCGCCGCTCGACGACTTCATGGCGGCCATTGCGCGCGGCGTCGCCAAGCTCGACCTGCCGGCGCACTGCCGCGTCTGGTGCGAGCCGGGGCGCGCCCTGGTGGCGGCTGGCGTGTCGCTGGTGGTGCAGGTGGCAAAACGTCGCGGGGGTGAGCTGTTCATCAACGACGGCGTCTACGGCAGCCTGTCGGACGCTGGCGTTCCCGGCTTCCGCTTCCCGGTGCGGCTGCTCCGTCCGTTCACGGCGGAGAGCGAGGCGGCGCCCGAGCCGTTCGCCTTCTACGGCCCGACCTGCGACAGCGCGGACCGCATGAACGGCCCGTTCCTGCTGCCGGACGACGTGCGCGAGGGCGACTGGATCGAGATCGGCCAGCTGGGTGCCTACGGCGCCTGCCTGCGCACGGCGTTCAACGGATTCGATCAGGCGCGTCTGGTGGAAGTTGCCGACCGGCCGCTGTTGGAAACTCCGGGACACCGTCTCGCAACCCAGGCCGCCTGAGCAATTTTTTGCAAAGGCGGAAATTTCGAGTATAGAACCCCCGCGCACCTCCCGTCCTCGGACAAAATGAGGGCGGGGGAAAAGGCCGAGGTGGCCATTCGTGGATCTTTAGACTGGGGGACCCACCCATGACCCGGAACACCAAGCACTGCGACTTTACCGGTCGCATGGTCATAGTTGGCTTCGGCTCGATTGGCCAGGGCGTGCTGCCGCTCATCTTCCGCCACATCGGCATCAAGGCTGAGCAGATCACCATCGTCACCGCCGAGGAGCGCGGGCACGAGGTGGCGGACGAGTACGGCGTCCGCTTCCTGAACCACCCGCTCACCAGGGACAACTATGTCCAGGTGCTGACGCCGATGCTTGGCAAGGGCGACTTCCTGGTCAACCTGTCGGTGGACGTGTCGTCGATCGCGTTGACGGATTTCTGCCACAAGGCGGGCGTGCTCTATCTCGACAGCTGCATCGAGCCCTGGCCGGGCGGCTACACCGACCCGAACCTGAGCCCCAGCCTGCGCTCCAACTACGCGCTGCGCGAGAGCGCGCTGGCCCACAAGGCCGCTTTTGCCGGCGGCCCGACGGCGGTGCTGACGCACGGCGCCAACCCCGGTCTGGTGTCGCACTTCATCAAGCAGGCGCTGCTGAACATCGCCCGCGACACCGGCGTGAAGGCCGACGTGCCGAAGGACCGCGCCGGCTGGGCCAAGCTCGCCGCCGATCTGGAGGTGAAGGTCATCCATGTCGCCGAGCGCGACACCCAGGTTTCCAACCAGCCGAAGAAGGTGGGCGAGTTCGTCAACACCTGGTCCATCGACGGCTTCGTTGGCGAAGGCTGCCAGCCGGCCGAACTGGGCTGGGGCAGCCACGAGAAGCACTTCCCGGCCGACGGCCGCCGTCACGAGTTCGGGACCGATGCCGCCATCTACCTGCTGCGCCCCGGCGCCAGCACCCGCGTGCGCACCTGGACTCCGCTGGAGGGGCCGTTCCACGGCTTCCTGATCACCCACAGCGAGTCGATCTCCACCGCCGACTTCTACACGGTGAAGGACGGCGACACGGTCACCTACCGTCCGACGGTGCACTACGCCTACCATCCCTGCGACGACGCGGTGAAGTCGGTGCACGAGCTGGCCGGCAAGAACTGGCAGATGCAGCCGGCCAAGCGCCTGATGATGGACGAGATCGTCAGCGGCATCGACGAACTGGGCGTGCTGCTGATGGGCCACAAGAAGGGGGCCTACTGGTACGGCTCGCGCCTGTCCATCGACGAGGCCCGCGAGATCGTCCCGCACAACAACGCCACCTCGTTGCAGGTCACCGTCGCGGCGCTGGCCGGCATCATCTGGGCCATCGAGAACCCGGACGCGGGCATGGTGGAGCCGGAGGAGCTGGACTTCCAGCGCGTGCTGGAGATCTGCACGCCGTACCTTGGTGAGGTTGTCGGCGCCTACGGCGACTGGACCCCGCTGCAGGATCGCGGCCAGCTCTTCCCGGAAGACCTGGACACCGAGTGCCCGTGGCAGTTCAAGAACTTCCGCGTGGTGTAAGACAGCATCCGTTCCGTATCGGCACAGGGGCGCTCCCGCGGGGGCGCCCCTTTTTTGCTGCCGGAACCCGGCCCCCCTCCAAGCGGTTTCTTAAGCCGAAAGGAGGGCGCATCACGATGAAAGCAGCTACTGTTCTGGCGGTTCTGGCTCTTGCGGCCGCGGCGCAGCCGGCCCTTGCGGAGCGGAAGGAGGCCACGCTGGAGGTCGAGCGTTCGGAGGACGGCGAGCCGGTCATTGTCCACGAGGGCAAGGGCTCCTTCTACAGCGACAAGTTTCACGGCCGGAAGACCGCCACCGGCGAAAAGTTCGACCAGAACAAGCCGACGGCCGCGTCCAAAGAGTTGCCGCTCGGCTCCAAGGCCACGGTCACCAACGAGGAAACCGGGAAGAGCACCGAGGTCATCGTCAACGACCGCGGCCCGTACGTGCCGGGCCGGGTGATCGACCTGTCCAAGAAGGCGGCCAGGGACATCGGGCTGGACAAGGAGGACGGTCTCGCCCCGGTCCGCGTCGAGGCCAAGCCCTCCGAGCAGCCGACCGAGGAAGCGAAGGAAAAGGTCGAGGAAAAGGCGGAGAAGGTCAGCGCCGGAGCCTCCGGCAAGGGTGCGCAGGGTAGCGGGTCTGGCCGATAGTTCCGGTGACGGCCTTTCCGGCGTCCGGTCCTTCCGGTAGGCTGCTGCCCGCGTACGTTGCCGGACACCGTCCGTCCGGCCGCGACCTGCATCCAACGGGGGAACGATCATGACCAGCATGCACGGCACGTTCGTCTGGTACGAACTGATGACGACCGACATGAAGGCGGCGGAGGATTTCTATCGCGGCGTGGTCGGCTGGGGTGCGCGCGACGCCGGCATGCCGGATTTCTCCTACACGCTGTTCACCGTGGGCGAGGTTCCGGCGGGCGGGCTGATGGCGCTGCCCGAGAGCGCGCGGCAGGCCGGCGCGCGGCCGGGCTGGATCGGCTACGTCGCCGTGGAGGACGTCGATGCCGGCGCCGCCAAGGCGCAGGAGGCCGGCGGCACCCTGCATCACGGCCCCGAGGATATCCCCGGCATCGGGCGGTATGCGATGATCGGCGACCCGCAGGGCGCCGTGATCGTCCTGTTCAGAGGAATCGGGGAGGCGCCGCCGGTTGCGCCGGGCACGCAGGGCCGCGCCGGCTGGCATGAACTCTACGCACGGGACTGGCCGGCCGCCTTCGAGTTCTACGCCGCGCTCTTCGGCTGGGCGAAGGCCGATGCGCTGGACATGGGGCCGATGGGCACCTACCAACTCCTCACCAGGGGCGGGGAGGGCGAGCCGTTCGGCGCCATGATGAACAAGCCCGACGCCGTGCCGGTGCCTTTCTGGAACTACTACTTCACCGTCGATGCCATCGACGCAGCGGTGGAGCGCGTCGCCGCGGGCGGCGGGCAGGTCATCTTCGGTCCGCAGGAGGTGCCGGGCGGAAGCTGGATCATCCAGGGGCTGGATCCGCAAGGGGCGATGTTCTCGCTCTTGGCCCCGCGCCGCTGACCGGCATCCACGGGCGCCCGCATCGGGTTCGGGACGGCGGCGCGACCGGGCGCCGCCGTTTGTCTCGAAACGCGCGCCTTCCGAACCTCCCCCTTGACGGCTCCGCGCCCTCGCGGGATTGATGGCCGATGCGCCCCGCCGTCCTGTTCCCCCTGTTCAAGCCGCTGTCCAGCCTTCCCGGTCTTGGGCCCAAGCTCGCCAAGCTGGCCGAGAAGCTGGCCGGGCCGCACGCCGTGGACCTGCTGTGGCACCTACCCGGCGGCATCATCGACCGCCGCTTCGCGCCGAAGATCGCCGACGCGCCGAACGGGCGCGTCTGCACGCTGACGGTGCGCGTCGATTCGCACGTGGCGCCGATCAACCCGCGCCATCCCTACAAGGTGCGCTGCACCGACGAGACCGGCGTGCTGGAGCTGATCTATTTCCACGCCCGCGGCGCGTGGCTGGAAAAACAGGTCCCGGTCGGCAAGACCATCGTGGTCAGCGGCAAGGTGGAATGGTTCAACACCACGCTCCAGATGCCGCACCCCGACGCCGTCACCACGCTGGAGGCGCGCGAGGAGATCGAGGCGGTGGAGCCGGTCTACCCGATGACCGCCGGCCTGCCGGCCAAGACGCTGCGCAAGGCGATCCGCAGCGTGGTGAACGAGGTGCCGGAGCTGCCGGAATGGCAGGATGCCGCGTGGCTGGCCCGGCGCGACTGGCCCTCCTGGCGCGACGCCATCCGCCGCGCCCACCATCCCGAGGATGAGGCGGACCTCAAGCTGTCGTCGCCGATCCGCCAGCGGCTGGCCTTCGACGAGCTGCTGTCGAACCAGCTGGCGCTGACGCTGGTGCGGTTGCAGCAGCGCCGGCTCGTCGGGCGCGCCACCCGCGGCGACGGGCGCCTGCGCGCCGCAGTGCTGAAGGCGCTGCCGTTCGAGCTGACCGCCTCGCAGGTGCAGGCGCTGGCCGAGATCGACGAGGACATGGCGGCGGAGCGGCGCATGCTGCGCCTGCTCCAGGGTGATGTGGGCAGCGGCAAGACGGTGGTGGCGCTGCTTGCCATGCTGAACGCGGTCGAGGCCGGTGCCCAGGCGGCGCTGATGGCGCCCACCGAGATCCTGGCGCGCCAGCACGCGGACACGCTGGCCTCGCTGTGCAAGGCGGCGGGGGTGGACATCGCGTTGCTGACCGGGCGCGACAAGGGCCGGGGGCGCGCCGCGGTGCTGGAACGGCTGGCGTCGGGCGAGCTGCCGATCCTCATCGGCACGCACGCGCTGTTCCAGGAGGACGTGGCGTTCAAGGACCTCGCCGTCGCGATCATCGACGAGCAGCACCGCTTCGGCGTGCACCAGCGCCTGCAACTCTCGGCCAAGGGCAGGGGCGTGGACGTGCTGGTGATGACCGCCACGCCGATCCCGCGCACGCTGACGCTGACCGCCTACGGCGACATGGACGTCTCGCGCCTGCTGGAGAAGCCCGCCGGGCGCAAGCCGGTGCAGACCGCCACCGTCGCGCTCGACCGGCTGGAGGAGGTGGTCTCCGGCATCCACCGCAAGGTGGCGGAAGGCGCCCGCGTCTACTGGGTCTGCCCGCTGGTCGAGGAGTCCGAGCAGCTCGACCTCGCCGCCGCGACCGAGCGCCACGCCTTTCTGCGCGCCACCTTCGGCGAGCGGGTTGGCCTCGTGCACGGCAAGATGCGCGGCCCCGACAAGGACGCGGTGATGGCCGCCTTCGCCGAGGGAAACCTGGACGTGCTGGTCGCCACCACGGTGATCGAGGTGGGCGTCAACGTGCCGGAAGCAACCGTCATGGTGATCGAGCACGCCGAGCGGTTCGGCCTTGCCCAGCTCCACCAGCTCCGCGGCCGGGTGGGGCGCGGCGAGAAACCGTCGAGCTGCCTGCTGCTGTTCGACCCGCACCTGACCGAAACCGCCCGCGCGCGGCTCAAGACCTTGCGCGACACCGAGGACGGCTTCGTCATCGCCGAGGAGGATCTGCGTTTGCGCGGGGCCGGCGAGGTGCTGGGCACCCGCCAGTCCGGCCTGCCGGAGTTCCGCATGGCCGATCTGGCCGAACACGGCAATCTGCTGGCCGCCGCCCGCGACGACGCCCGCCTGATCGTCGAGCGCGATCCCGACCTGGCCAGCCCGCGCGGGCAGGCGCTGCGGACGCTGCTCTACCTGTTCGAGCGCGATGCGGCGGCGAAGACGCTGCGGTCGGGATAAGCTAAGTCAGGCGCGGATGCGCTCGGGCTCTTCCACCGGCTTGGCCGGTGGCGTCACGATGCCGGCGGACAGCACCATCTTCAGCCCTTCCTCGACGGTCATGTCCAGCACAGTCACCTCGCGCCGCGGCACGAACACCAGATAGCCGGCGGTCGGCGGGGCGCAGGGGATGAAGACGTTCACCATCGCCTCGCCGGACATCTGCTGGATCTCCGGGTGGGCGGTGCCGCTGATGAAGCCCAGCGACCACAGGCCCTTGCGCGGGTATTCCACCAGCACGACCTCGCGGAACGCCTTCGACTTGTTGGCGAGCACCGTCTCGACGATCTGCTTGACGGCACCGTAGACGCTGCGCACCACCGGGGTGCGGCCGACCAGCCCTTCGCTGATGCGCAGCAACAGCCGGCCGACATAGCCGGCGGCGAAGGCGCCGATCAGCGTCAGCGCGACGATCACCACCACCACGCCGATGCCGGGAATGGAAAAGGCGAGGTAATTCTCCGGGTTGTAGGCGGTGGGGATCAGCGGGCGGATCCGGCTGTCGATCAGCTCAATGAACCAGGATGCCAGATAGACCGTGATGGCGATCGGCGCCGTCACCAGGATGCCGGCCAGGAAATAGGCGCGCAGACGGCCGACCAGCCCGATTCCCTCGCGCCGGGCGCGTGGCTGCGGGGAGTGAGGTGTTTCGCCGTGCTGCTCGCTGCCGTCCACAGTCGTCCCCGGAAAAATCGTGATGCCCCATAGTGATACAGGACACCGCCAGGGTCCAGCGCTTGCGGCCGATCGCCGCCGCCACAACTTTCCTGACAATGACCACGAATCCAAGATTGCTGGGTTTGGCGACCGCGTTGCCGCCCCACCGCGTGACCCAGGACGAGACGCTGGCGACCGCGCGCGCCATCTTCTCCCCCCGCATGCGCGACTTCGACCGGCTTGCGCCGGTCTTTCCGAACACCGGCATCGAGACCCGCCACACCTGCATGCCGCTGGAATGGTACCTGGAGCCGCGCGGCTGGCCGGAACGCATGGAGGCTTTCCAGGATAAGGCGCTCGACCTTCTGGAGGCGGCGGCGGCCACGGCGCTGGAGCGCGCGCGCCTGCGCCCGGCCGACGTGGACGCAATCGTCTGCGCCTGCACGACCGGCATCGCGACGCCCAGCCTGGAGGCGCTGCTGCTGGA
>JAEYOB010000005.1 GCA_023412175.1 Pseudomonadota bacterium
GCCCAGCGTCGCGAAGGCGCCGGCCACGCTGGCCGTGCCGAGGAAGGGGGCGGCCAGGGCCAGCAGCACGCCGGACAGCCGCGCGGGGATGGCGTTCAGCGCATCGTCCAGCCGCGCCGCGGTGTGGCCGAAGCGCTCGTGCCGCACGCCCGGATGGCCGAGCGCCTTGTCGGCGCCGTCGATGACGCTCCAGGCCAGCATGCCCGGCACCCCCAGCAGCAGGTACCAGAAGGCGGGTGCCACGATCTTGCGGTCGAAGGCCTTGGCGGCGTACTCGACGGCGACGCGGACCACGCCGTGCTCGTCCAGTCCCCGGATCGGGCGGCGGGTCATGTCCGCCACCTCCATGCGCGCGGCGGCCAGACCGCCGTCTTCCAGCGCGCGGCGCACGGCGCGCACGCGCATCCAGGCGGCACGACCGCGCACGCACGCCAGAACGGCCGCCAGTTCGACGATCCAGCCGTGCTCCTGCCCGCCGCTCCACTCGATGGCGATTCCCACCGCCACGGCGGACAGAACCAGCATCAGCACCACCAGCGCGCCGCGCATCATCAGGGCGGTGTCGCCGCGCTCCGACCGGTTGAGGCGGCGGTCGAGCGCCGCGCAGAGCCGCGCCGACAGCGCCGCCGGGTCGCGCAGCACCCGGCCGATCCAGTCACCGGCGGCAGCGTCCAGCAGCAGCGCGATCAGCAGGAGGAGCTGCGGGGCCGGACCGCCGAAGCCGGATCCGCCGATGAGCGCGTCGATCATCGCGGACGGGTCAACGCTTCACTTGGCGCAGCAGCGTGGCGACGCGTCCGTTGCGGCTCTCCTGCGCCCAGCTCAGCGCGTCGCGGCCGGTGTAGTCGGAACGGTCGGCGCGGGCGCCAGCCTTCAGCAGGCGTTCCACCACCTCGGCCTGACCGCTGCGCGCCGCGACCATCAGCGGGGTGACGCCCTGCTTGTTCTCCTGGTCCGGCTTGGCGCCCTTGGCGAGCAGCAGGTTGACCATCGTCGTGTCGCCGCCGTCGGCCGCCCAGTACAGCGGCGGGTTGCCGCTCTTGTCGGTGCGGTCGGCGCGGGCGCCATTGTCCAGCAGCAGCTTCGCCATGTCCTGGTAACCGGCGACGATGGCGTGGATCAGGGGGGTGCGGCCGCCCATGTCGACGACGTTCACGTTCTCGCCGCGCATGATCTGCTGGCGCGCGAGGTTGAGATCGTTGCTCGTCACCGCCTTCACCAGGTCGGGGCCGGCCATCAGATTGATCTCGGCGTGCGCCGGTGCCGCAAGCCCGCAGGCCAGCAGGGCGGCCAGGACCAGTCGCTTCACGTCGCTCTCCTTTCGCAGCTCCGATGTTGCGCGCATATTAGTCGGAGCCGACCACCGAAGACCAGAATCATGCTGCGCAATCCTGTTGCCCGTCACGTCGCCCTGTTCATCGCCGTCAAGGCCGTGCTGATCGGCCTGGGCCTGTGGTGGTTCCTGGCCTCCATGCCGGAACCGCGTGGGGCGGTGCCGCTGCCGCCGGCCGCAGCGTCGCCTTGAGCCTGCGGAACCTCCACCCCCGCCCCGCGGTTTCCTCTGGGCCGAATCAAGGAGGGTGGACATGAGTTACGAGACCGACGCCAACACCGGCCGGCCGGCTGCCGCCCAGGGTACGGTGCGCGAGGCGGTGGCCGTCTTCGACAACCCCGAGGCCTTGCAGCGCGCGGTGGACGAGTTGTCGCTGGCGCATTTCGAGCGGCATGAACTGAGCCTGATGGCGAACAACGACACGCTGCGCGACCGCTTCGGCCACGTGCCGGCCGGGGTGGAGGCGGTGAAGGACAGCCCCGATGCGCCGCGCCAGTCCTATGTGGCCCCGGAGGAGGTCGGCAACGCGCAGGGCGTGGCGATGGGCATCCCGGCTTACATCGGCGCGGTGCTGGCCACCGGCGCGGTGCTGGCGACGGGCGGCACGGCGCTGGCGGCAGCGGCCGCTGCGGCTGCGGCCGGCGTGGGTGGCGGGGCGCTGGGTTCGGTGCTGTCCTCCTGGATTTCCGACAAGCGTGCCGAGCCGCTGCGCGAGCAACTGGACAAGGGCGGCATCCTGCTGTGGGTGAGCCTGCGCAACGCCGAGCGCGAGCGTCTGGCGCAGGAAATTCTCTCCCGCCACGCCAGCCGTCCGGTGGAGGTGCACGAGGTGCCGCAGACCGGCGGGCACGTGTAGCGCCGCCGAATCCCGGCGGCTTTGACTCAGGTCATAGGCAGCCGGCCCGAGCCGTCCTATCTATGCCGACATGGACGCCCATTCCGCGCTTTCCCTGCTCGAGGCCGGCCTAAACCAATGCGCCGTGGTCATCGACCGCGACGCCGGGCTGCTGCTGGCGCTGCTGACCGCCGGTCTGGTCGGCGGCGTCACGCATTGCGCCGGCATGTGCGGGCCGTTCGTGCTGGCGCAGGTGACCGCCCGGCTCGAACAGGTGCCGGTCGCCCGCATGAGCGAGCTTCACCGGCTGACCGGCGCTGCCGTGCTGCCCTACCACCTCGGCCGCGCCACCACCTACGCGCTGCTCGGCGCCGTGGCGGCGCTGGTGGCTGGGCACGTGGGAGCGCTGCCGGGCCTGCGCTGGGTGTCGGTGGCTCTGCTGGCCTTCGCGGCGCTGTTCTTCCTGGGCTATGCGGTGAAAGGGCTGTCGGCGTGGCTGCCGGCGGGCGAGGGCCGCATCCGCCGCTGGTGGGGCGAGCGCGTCTCCCGCTTCGCCAAGCCGCTGTTCGGCAACCCCACGGGATGGCGCGGCTATGGGCTCGGCGTGGCGCTGGGCTTCCTCCCCTGCGGCTTGCTGTATGGCGCCATTGCCGTCGCCGCGGCGAGCGGCAATCCGCTGAGCGGGGCGCTGGGCATGGCCGCCTTCGCGCTGGGCACGGTGCCGAGCCTGCTGGCCGTCGGCCTCGCCGGGCACCTGGCCGGCCGCACCTGGCGCGCCGCGGTGGCGCGCGCCGCCCCGGTGATCATGGTCGTCAACGCCGGCGTGCTCGGCTGGATGGCGTGGCGGCTGGTGGCGTAACGTCGCATTGTCCCCACTTCGGCCGTCCTCTGCTGAGGAACGTCTGCCTGATGGAGCGCGCGTGCCGCAGGACGTCAAGACGCGCGCCGGGACGCGGGACGTCCCTGATCGACGACCAGGACGAGTTCTTCATTCTGGCGGAAAAGCTCCCGACCTGACCTTTCCTGTGCCTGTGCCTGTGCCTGTGCCTGTGCCGGTCCGGGCTATGGCTTTTGGCCCTTCAGCGCCTCGACCAGGGGGACCTGCCCGCTGCCGGGCCGGAGCGGCTGCTGCTGGCTCTCGTGCGGCGCCCAGGCGGCGAGGTAGAGCACTTGGAAGGTTGCCGGGATGCGGCCGTCCGGCTCGGCGAAGCGTTCGGCGTAGAGGCGTGCGGCCTCGAACAGCAGGGCGCGCGAGGCCGGTACCGGGCGGCGGGCCAGCACGGCGTTGGTCTCGCCCATGCCGCGCAGGTCGCGCATCAGCGCGAAGGCGTCGGCGTAGGTCACCGTGATGACGTCGCTGTCCACCACCGGCAGCGCGAATCCGGCCCGCTGCAGCAGCGCGCCGGCGTCGCGCACATCGGCGAAGGGCGAGACGCGCGGGCTCATGCCGCCGGACACGATCTGCTCCGCCTCGATCAGGCAGTGGCGTAGTTCGACCAGCGTCTCGCCGCCCAGCATGGAGGCGCACAGGAAGCCGTCGGGCTTCAGTGTCTGGCGAATTTGCAGGAGCGCGCCGGGCAGGTCGTTCACCCAGTGCAGGCTGAGGTTGCTCACCACCAGATCGACGCTGGCCGGGGCGAAGGGCAGGAGTTCCTCGTCGGCGGTGACGGCGGGGGAGCCGGCGCGCGCGGCGAGGGCCGGCGACAGGTCGGTCGCCACCAGCGTCTCGATGCCCTTCAGCCCCTGGAGCGCCCGGCGGATGGCGCCGTCGTGGGCGCCGAGGTCAAGGGCCACGGGGAAGTCGCGCCTGATGTCGAGCAGCCGGTCGGCCAGCCGCTCGGCGACCTCCTCGAACAGGAAGCCGTGATCGGCGAAGGCGGGGGCGGCGCGGTCCCGGTGCCGGCGCACCAGCGCGCGGTCGAAGACGGTCATCGTGTCGGATCGGCTCATGATGTCCGCAATATAGTCCAGGCGCCCGTGCGCACAACATTCGGCTTGGCAGTGCCGTGATGCTAGAGTGCGGGTCCGACCGGCAGCGGAGCCCCCAGCCATGGGCATCGAGGACGCCATCGCCGCCACCACCCAGGCGCTGATGGTCATCATCAAGATCACCTTCCCGACATTGCTGATCACCACCGCCATCGGCCTCGTGGTGACGCTGTTCCAGTCGGTCACGCAGATCAACGACCAGACCATCCAGCAGAACCTGAAGATGGGGGCAACCTTTGCCATCCTGTTCGCCACCATTCCGGCGATGATCATCGCGCTGAAGGATTTCACGCTGGTGATGTTCGACCGCATCGGCGCACTGCCCTGAGCGCGGGGCGGCCGGTGGAGGCGCTCGCCCGCTTTGCCGCCGCGGCGGCCTCCACGGCGCTGAACGCGCTGCTGCCGCCGCGCTGCCTGTCCTGTAGCGCCGCCGTGGACCGCCAGGGCGGCCTGTGCCCGAAATGCTGGTCGGCGCTCACCTTCATCGCTCCGCCGGCCTGCATCCGCTGCGGCCTGCCGTTCGAGTACGCGGTGGAGGGGGAGGCCCTCTGCGGCGCCTGCGTCGCCGATCCGCCGCCCTTCGCACGGGCCCGCTCCGTGCTGGTCTACGATGATTCCAGCCGGCCGCTGGTGCTGGGCTTCAAGCACGGCGATCGCACGCACGCGGCCAAGCCGTTCGGAGCCTGGCTGGCGCGTGCCGGGGCGGAGCTGCTGGCCGATGCCGATCTGCTGGCGCCGGTGCCGCTGCACCGCTGGAGGCTCTTCCTGCGCCGCTACAA
>JAEYOB010000034.1 GCA_023412175.1 Pseudomonadota bacterium
GGCGCGGGCCGTGCCCGCGGGCGGGTGTCCATCGTCGGCATGGGCCCCGGCACGCCGGACTGGCGTACGCCGGAGGCGGAACGCTGGCTGGCCGAGGCCACCGACCTCGTCGGCTACCACCTGTATCTCGATCTGCTCGGGCCGGTGGCTGAGGGCAAGCGCCGGCACGGCTACGAGCTGGGCGCCGAGACTGAGCGCTGCCGCATCGCCCTCACCCTCGCCGCCGAGGGCCGCGACGTGGCGCTGGTGTCGAGCGGCGATGCCGGCATCTACGCCATGGCGACGCTGGTCTTCGAGCTGATCGATAGAGAGGGCGTCGATGCCTGGAAGCGCGTCGAGGTGGCGGTGACGCCCGGCATCTCCGCCCTCCAGGCCGCCGCGGCGCGGGCCGGGGCGCCGTTGGGCCACGATTTCTGCACCATCTCGCTGTCCGACCTGCTGACGCCGTGGGAGGTCATCGAGAACCGCATCCGCGCCGCCGCGGCGGGGGACTTCGTGGTCGCCATCTACAACCCCGTGTCCCAGCGCCGCACCACGCAGTTGGGCGAACTCAGGCGCGTCTTCCTGGAGCACCGGCCGGCGGCAACGCCGGTCGTCCTTGCCCGCAACCTCGGCCGTGAGGGGGAGACGGTCCGCCTGACCACCCTGGGCGAGTTGGATGCGTCCCAGGTGGACATGCTGACGCTGGTGATGATCGGGTCGAGCGAGACGCGCACCGTGCCGCGCGGCGATGCCAAATGCGGTGGGGGCGCCTGGGTCTACACGCCGCGGGGATACGCTGCGAAGCGCGAGGGATAGGAAAGCGATGACCGTCCATTTCATCGGCGCCGGGCCGGGGGCCGCCGACCTCATCACCGTGCGCGGCCGCGACCTGATCGCGAGGTGCCCGGTCTGCCTCTACGCCGGCTCGCTGGTGCCGGAGGAGGTGGTGGGCTACGCCCCGCCCGGCGCCCGCGTCGTCGATACCGCGCCGCTGCATCTCGACGAGATCATCGCCGAGATCCGGGATGCCCATGACAAGGGCCTGGACGTGGCGCGCGTGCACTCCGGCGACCCGTCCATCTACGGCGCCATCGCCGAGCAGATGCGGCGGCTGGCCGACCTAGGCATCCCCTACGACGTGACGCCCGGCGTGCCGGCCTTCGCTGCCGCAGCCGCGGTGCTGGCGACCGAGCTGACCCTGCCCGAGGTGGCGCAGACCATCATCCTGACCCGCACTGCCATGAAGTCCTCGCCCATGCCGCCGGGCGAGGAGCTGTCGGCGCTGGGCGCCTCGCGCGCCACGCTGGCGATCCACCTGTCGGTGCGCAACCTTGAGTACGTTGTGTCCGAGCTGTCGCCGCATTACGGCGCCGACTGCCCGGTGGCGGTGGTCTATCGGGCGACGTGGCCGGACCAGCGGATCATCCGCGGCACGCTGTCGGACATCCGGGCCAAGGTCCGCGAGGCCAAGCTGACCCGCACCGCGCTGGTCCTGGTCGGCCGCGTGCTGGACGCGCACGGTTTCCGCGACAGCGCGCTGTACGACCCGGAGCACGTCCACGTGCTGCGGCCGGAGCGGAAATAACCGTCATCCCGCGCGCTCCAGCCAAATGACCGCCTCTTCGACCGTGCCGACGCGCTCCCCGGCCGGCAGCACCGGCCGTTCCACCAGCACGACGGAAATCCCCAGCCGCCGTGCCGCCGCCAGCTTCGCGTCGTCCCCGCCGCTGTTCTTGCAGACCAGCACGTCGATGCGGTGCGCATCCAGCAACGCCGCCTCGTCCTCCACCCGGAACGGCCCGCGCGCGGTGATCACGGCATGATGCGGGGGAAGCAGCCCGTCAGGTGGTTCGACGCTGCGGATCAGGAACCACGCATCGCCGCGCGCGGCGAAGGGGGCCAGTTCCTGCCGGCCGATGGCGAGGAACGCGCGGGCATCCGACGGAACCGCATCCACCGCCGCCGCGACGCTCGGGACACACCTCCAGCGGTCGCCCGGCTGGGGCGCCCATTCCGGGCGGACCAGCATCAGCCGGGGCGTCGGCTGCAACCGTACCGCCTCGGCGGCGTTGGCGGAGATCCGTGCGGCGAAAGGGTGCGTCGCGTCGATCAGCGCATCGATGCCTTCCGCTTCAAGATAGTCGGCCAAACCCTGCGCCCCGCCGAAGCCGCCGACGCGCACGCGGCCGGGCAGCGCAGCCGGTGCGCGCGTCCGCCCGGCCAGCGACGTGATGACCTCGAAATCCGCCAGGGCACGCGCCAGAGCTGCCGCTTCCGCCGTTCCGCCGAGGATCAGCACGCGCACGGCTCAGCCCGCCCGGCCGACGAGGTGGCCGGTACGGTCCACCGCCAGCACCTCGACCGCGATCTCCGCCCCGTCCAGCACGTCCAGCGCCGTCCGGCGGGCGGCTTCGGCGACGGCGTCGGCCAAAGGCACGCCGGCCGCCATTGCCGCGTCCAGCACCTGCTTCGCCGTGTTGGCGGTACGCGCCGCGGCAACCATGCCGGGGCCGGCCCCGCATTCTTCCAGCCGTCCCGCCAGCCAGTCCAGGTCCACCTGGCTGCGCCCGGAATGCAGGTCCAAGGCTCCCTGGCCGAGCTTCACCATCTTGGCGAAGCCGCCGGCGATGGTGAGCTTCGGCAGCGGGTGGCGCTTCATGTACTTGAGCAGCCCGCCGGCGAAGTCCCCCATGTCCAGGAGCGCCGAGTCGTCCAGCCCGTACAGCCGCTTCACAAACCCTTCCGAGGTGGACCCGGTGCAGCCCGCCACGTGCGTCAGGCCGAGCGCCCGCGCCACGTCCACCCCGCGCTGGATGGAGTGGATCCAGGCCGAGCAGGAGAACGGCACCACCACCCCGGTGGTGCCGAGGATCGACAGGCCGCCGACGATGCCCAGCCGCGGGTTCCAGGTCTTCTTTGCCAACGCCTCGCCATTGGCGACGGAAATCTCCACCACCACGTCGCCGCTGCCGCCGAACGCCGCGGCCACCTCGGCGACGACCGCCTGCATCATCTGCCGGGGCACCGGGTTGATGGCGGGCTCGCCGGGCGGGATGGGCAGGCCGGGCTTGGTGACGGTGCCGACACCCGGACCTGCCCGGAAGTTCACACCGGAGCCGGGGGCTCCGTGATACACGGTGGAGAGGATCAACGCGCCGTGCGTCACGTCCGGGTCGTCGCCGGCGTCCTTGACGATCCCTGCGGTCGCGGCATCCTCGGTGCGTATGGTGTGGGCGAGCGCGAAGCTCGGCCGCTCGCCGCGCGGCAGCACGATCTCCACGGGATCGGGGAAGGCGCGGGTGAGCAGAGCCGTGTACGCGGCCTTGGTGGCGGCGGTGGCGCAGGCCCCGGTCGTCCAGCCGCGGCGCAACGGTCCTTCCGGTTTGACGCTGGCCGGTTTGGTCATGCTCGGGTTATAGGCTTCGCACGGAACGTTTGGGAGGGGTGAATGAGCGTTGCTGCGATGCCGGAGCTGAACCTGCCCGTGTTCGATCCGGGCACGGTGTGGCTGGTCGGTGCCGGACCGGGCGATCCTGGGCTGTTGACGCTGCACGCGCTGAACGCGCTGCGCCAAGCCGACGTGATCGTCTACGACGCGCTGGTCGGCCCGGAGATTCTCGGCATGGCGCCGCCGGAGACCGAGCGGATCTTCGCCGGCAAGCGCGGCGGCAAGCCTTCGCCCAAGCAGCCGGACATCTCCCGGCAACTGGTCGGGCTGGCGCGGGACGGGCGCCGTGTGCTGCGCCTGAAGGGCGGAGACCCCTTCGTCTTCGGCCGTGGCGGCGAGGAAGCCCTGGCGCTGGCCGAAGCCGGCGTTCCGTTCCGCGTCATCCCCGGCATCTCGGCGGGCATCGGCGGGCTGGCCTACGCCGGCATCCCGATCACCAACCGCGAGAGCGGGCAGGCCGTGACGTTCGCCACCGGCCACTCCGCCACCGGCGAGGTGCCGGACGCGCTGGACTGGTCGGCGCTCGCCCGCGGCACGCATGTGCTGGTGCTCTACATGGCGCTGAAACACATCGGCGTCATTGCCGCGCGCCTGATGGACGGCGGGCGCAGCCCGGACGAGCCGGTCGCCGTGGTTGCCAACGCCACGCTGCCCGAGCAGCGGGTGCTGACCACCACGCTGTCCCGCGCCGCCGGGGACGTGGCCGCCAGCGGCATCGAGCCGCCGGCGATGATCGTCATCGGCGCCGTGGTCGATCTGCACGCGGTGCTGGGGCAGGGCAAGGCACAGCTTTCATGGTGACACCCGGTTCGGCGGCACCGGGCCTCGTCATCGCCGCGCC
>JAEYOB010000158.1 GCA_023412175.1 Pseudomonadota bacterium
CCCCAGCGGCAGCCCGCCATCGGGCAGCGCCGCGTCCATCCCGGCCACCCCGAACGGCAGGACGTCGCCGCCTTCACCGCCCAGCCCTTCCAGACGGCGGATGCGGGTGCGCAGCTCGGCCAGCAGCGCGGCCTTGGAAGGGGGAGCGGGCAAGGGGCCGGGCATGGCGACGGACATGACGGACCTCCGGTCGGCAGGAGTGGCCAAGGAATAGCGGGCAAGGAATATGTTCTTGTTATGTTCTAACACAAGCTGGTCGCGCGGGGGGAGTCCGGAAAACTGTCCCAACCTTTCCTTCGGCACTCTCAAAAGCCCCGCCTCCGCTCGCATCCGCGGCGCACCGTCCCATTTTTTGCGTAGCCCAACCTGCGAGACGTCGCCCATGCGCAGCGAACCCAACGGCGCCCTCTGTCTGGTCCCGCAGCCGAACCTCACCCGGACGGAGCGCCTGACCGGCTGGATCCACTCCGTCGAGACCGCCGGCACGGTGGACGGACCGGGCGTGCGCTTCGTGCTGTTCACGTCCGGTTGCCCGCTGCGTTGCCTGTACTGCCACAACCCCGACAGCCAGCACATGAAGGACGGGCATCAGGTCAGCGCCGAGCAGGTGCTGGACGAGATCGCCTCCTACGCCGACATGCTGAAGCGCATGCACGGCGGCCTGACCATCTCCGGCGGCGAGCCGCTGGCGCAGCCGGACTTCACCGCCGCCATCCTGCACGGCGCCAAGGAACTGGGGCTGCACACCGCGCTGGACACCTCGGGCTATCTCGGCGCGCGGGCGAGCGGCGCGCTGCTCGCCGACACCGACCTCGTGCTGCTCGACATCAAGCACATCGACCCGAACGTCTATCGTCGCCTGACCGGTGTCGCTCTGCAGCCGACCCTGGATTTCGCCCGCCGCCTGGACGCGCTGGGCAAGCCCATGTGGATCCGCTACGTGCTGGTGCCCGGCCTGACCGACCAGCCCGACGCCGTCGAGAGGCTGGCGGATTTCGTGGCCGGCCTCGGCTCGGTGCAGCGGGTGGACGTGCTGCCGTTCCACAAGATGGGTGAATACAAGTGGTTCGAGCGCGACCTGCACTACGCCCTCGCCGACGTGCAGCCGCCCACCCCCGAGTCGGCCGAGGCGGTGCGGGACGTCTTCCGGGCGCGGGGCCTCTTCACCGACTGACGCCCCGGATTGCCTCTCGACAAACGGGGCGCGGTTTGTAGAATGAACCGTGAACATTTCACAGCCCGCGGGCGAGGCGATGAGCATGGGCGCGATCAGCGGAGCCCAACCCCTTCTGTTCGATGACCTGCCGGAGACGGAGTCCGCCGTCCGGCGCAGGCCCCGCCGCGCCCGCGCCGCGCCCGAGCCGGTGGCGATCGACCGCGTGTCGGAACCGGCCCCGCCGCCGCTTCCGCCACCCCTGCTCGCTCCGCCTCCACCCCCCGCGGCGGTGGCCGCGGCGCCCGATCCGGCGGCGATGACCAACGCGGAACTGCGCGCCCTGGTGCGCGCCCTGCCGGACCTGCGGCTCGGCACCCTGCTGACCGAGGCGGCGCGCGAATTGAAGCAGCGCGTGCAGCCCGAAATGGATGAGGACGGCCTGGTCGGCGAGCCCAACCCGGTGCTGCTGCGCGCCGCGCGGCAGGTGGTGGGCGAGCTGTCCGGCGAGGACGACTGACCCCGAAGACGCCCATGGGGTTGCGCCGGATCGCGGAACCGGCACAATGCGGGGAGCCACCTCCGCCGACCTCCGGGATCCCCATGGCCTTCGCTTCCACCGCACGCGCCCTCGTCGGCGCCGTCCTGGCGCTGACGCTCGCGGTACCGGCGTTCGCCGCGGATCCGGAACCGCTGGTCGGCGGTGAACTGACGGCCTTCGGCGCCATCCGCGCCGCCAACCGCAACGACACCATCCCGGCCTGGACCGGCGGCATGACCACGCTGCTGCCGGACCACGTCGCCGGCACGCACCTGCGCGACCCCTTCCTGGAGGACACGCGCTGGTTCACCGTCAAGGCGGCGGAGATCGACCGCTACCGGTCGCGCCTGTCCGCCGGACTCGTCGCTCTTCTGCGGAAATACCCGGGCAGCTTCGAGATCCCCATGTACCAGACGCGGCGCACCGCCGCCGCGCCGCAGCGGATCTACGAGGCCAGCATCGAGAACGCCGCCGGCCGCGCCAGGCTGACGGAGAACGGGCTGGCGGTCGGCGGCGCCAGGATCGGCATCCCCTTCCCGGCTCCGAAGACCGGCGCGGAGGCGATGTGGAACCACCTGCTGCGCTGGCAGGGCGAGTCCCTCACCCGCACCGCCGCCACGGCCATACCGGACGAGCGCGGCACCTCCATTCCATCGTTCTACCGCGAAGACCGGCTGTCGTCCTACGCCATGGGGGAGGACCAGCCTGCCGCGGTCAGCCGGCGCCGCACCGGCCTGCACCCGGCCGAGGTGGCCGGCGCCACGCTGCTGACGCAGCAGACGCTCAACCCGCTCCAGCGCCCGCCGGTCGCCTGGTACAGGCCGGCGGGCGACAAGGTGCGGCCGGTGCGGGCGCCGGACTTCGCCTACGACACGCCCGACCCGGCGGCCGGCGGCCTGCGCACCGCCGACATGATGGACATGTTCTCCGGCCTGCTCGATCGCTTCGATTTCCAGTTGCTCGGCCGGCGCGAGATGTACGTGCCGTACAACGCCTGGCGCCTGACCTCGCCCGATCTGGCGCTGGAGGAGGTGTTCTGGTCGGCGCACCCGAATCCGACGCTGCTGCGCTACGAGCTGCACCGGGTCTGGGTGGTCGAGGCGACCGCCAAGCGCGGACTGCGCCACGCCTTTCCGCGCCGGGTCTATTACCTTGACGAGGATTCCTGGCAGATCCTCATGGCCGACCATTACGGCCCGGACGGCGCGCTGGCGCGCTACGCCGAGGCGCACCCCATCATGCACCCCCAGGTCCCGGCGCTGCTGCCGGCGCGCGAGCTGACCTACGACCTCGCCAGCGGCCGCTACGTCGTCAGCGGCCTGGACGGCGCCGAGAAGCCTCCGGTCTTCGACAAGCCCCTGAAGCCCGAGGACTTCTCCCCCGAGATGCTGAAGCCGAACCGGCGGTGACGCCCTTGCCCTGCCCTACCGCGCCTCGTCCTCGCCCAGCGGCACGCCGTAGATCTCCAGCCGGTGGCCGACGATCCGGTAGCCCAGTTCGCGGGCGATGCGTTCCTTCATCGCTTCCAGTTCGGGATTGTTGAATTCGATCACGTGCCCGGTGCGCGTGTCGATCAGGTGGTCGTGGTGGACATCCCGCTTTTCCTCATAGCGGGCGCGGCCGTCGCCGAAGTCCACCTTGTCCACCACGGCGGCCTCCTCCATGAGGCGCATGGTGCGGTAGACGGTGGCGATGGAGATGCGCGGATCGAGACGCACGGCGCGGCGGTGCACCTCCTCGACGTCCAGGTGGTCGTCCGCTTCCGACAGAACCTGCGAGATGACGCGGCGCTGGCCGGTCATCTTCAATCCCTTTTCCAGGCACAAGGCCTCAAGCCGCGACGTCATCCCGCCAACACCCTTTTTGTTCCGGCCATTCCGGTCCGGTCATTCTGGTCCGGCTTCCGTTGGTCCGGCCCCCATTCAACCGACCCTTCCATCATAATGCAAATCGTTCGCAATCCTACCGTGACGTTTGCGCGGCGAAAAGCCGCAGTTGGCCGAATGGGTGCGTTGACTTGACCATGCGCCTTGGCCCCCAATTTTCCGCATCCGGGCGGACCCGTTCCGCACCGGCCCACAA
>JAEYOB010000172.1 GCA_023412175.1 Pseudomonadota bacterium
GTGTTCCACATGTTGTTCGGCTTCAGCACGGTCATGCCGAGCACGAGCTGCGCGGTCTTGCAGACGTCCGGATGGATCATCTGAAAGATGGTCCGTTCGTTGGACGCCGCCGGGTCGCCCAGGTGCACCTGCCTGGCCTGCGTGATGGAGATCTTCATGGTCTCGAAGCGGGCATGGGCCGGGGTGCTGTTCAGGTAGAATCTGGCCGGCTGCCGGCGGTCCAGGCTCTCGAACAGCACGTCCTCGCTGCCCATGGCGACGTAGAGCGCGTCGCGCGTGTCGAGCTGGTGCGCGACGCCGTCCACCGTGACGCGCCCCGGGCCGCCGACGTTGACGATGCCCAGCTCGCGCCGGGCCAGGAAGGTTCTGAAACCGATTTCCTTCGGCGCTTCGAGCGCCAGCGTCCCGGTCACCGGCATGGCGCCGCCGACCACGAAACGGTCGATGTGGCTGTAGGTCAGGATGATGTCGTCCGCCTCGAACAGCGACGGAACCAGGAAGTGATCGCGCAGCGCCTGGGTGTCGAACCCGCGGACCGCGTCCGGGTGGGACGCGTGGCGGACGGAGATCTTCATCGCAAAACCCTTTTGTCTGTCGGCCTTCGGCCCTGGCAGCCGCGCAAGGGCGGCGGGGCATCGTCGCATCGCCAGTGAATAGCATATTAATATATTAGTCGGCAGACAAGCCAAAACCGCTTGCCCGCCCAACAATCTGCCGCCTGCGACTATCCGTCCCGGTTGCCGGCCGGGAGGCGCGCGGAACCGGTAATCCGTCTGCACGTCCCCTGCGGCGTGGCCGCCGTCCTATGATCCGCGTTCTGTCGGAAGGAAACGAACGGTGGAGAGCATGGCCAGCCCTGGTGACCGCTTCCTTGTCGACCCGAACACCCTCCCGGCGGCGCAACCGGGCTCGTCGGTGAACAACAGCTCGGTCGGCACGGCGCGCCCGGCGGGCGTGCTGCCGCAGGTTCCGGCCGGCTTCGAGGTTTCCGTGTTCGCCGAAGGGCTGGGGCGCGCGCGCTGGATCGAGGTGGCGCCGAACGGCGACGTGCTTCTGTCGCACCCCGAGACCGGCAACGTCCTCATGTTGCGCGACGGGAACGGTGACGGCATCGCCGAGACGCGCACGGTTCTGGCGTCCGGTTTCGTCCAACCGCAGGGCATGGCGGTCGGAGCCGACGGGCTGTACGTCGCCGACCTGAACGCGGTGTGGAAGGTGCCTTATATGCCGGGCGACACGGCGCCGCGCGGCGGCGCCGTCGCGCTCACCCCGGCGGGGGTGTTTGGCAGCACCGAGGGCCATACGCTGCGGTCGCTGGCGCTGGCCCCGGACGGTCGTTCGTTCTACGTCGGCATCGGCTCGGCTGCCAATCTCGCCGAAGAGGCCCCGCCGCGCGCCGCGGTGCTGCAGTTCGACAGCGACGGCGCCAACCCGCGCGTCGTCGCCAGCGGTATGCGCAATCCAGCCGGTCTGGAGATCGACCCGGCCACCGGGGCGCTGTACGCCTCGGTGGTCGAGCGCGATGGGCAGGGCGACGATCTGGTGCCCGACTTCCTGACGCGGGTGCAGGCCGGCGGTTTCTACGGCTATCCCTATGCCTACATCGGGCCCCACCCCCAGGCCGGCTTCGGGCAGCGCCCCGACCTTGTGGCGCAGACGCTGGTGCCCGACGTGCTGTTCGAAGCGCATTCGACGCCCATCGGCTTCGCCTTCTACGACGCCCGGCAGTTCCCCGACGAATACCGCGGCGATGCCTTCGTGGCGCTGCGCGGATCCTGGAACTCATCGGAGCCGCACGGCTTCATGCTGGCGCATGTCGATGTCCAGAACGGCGTGCCGGTGAATGGCTACGACGCCTTCATGACCGGCTTCCTGCTGAGCGACCAGCCGCCGACCGCCTACGGCCGGCCGACGACGGTGGCGGTGGCGTCCGACGGTGCGCTGCTGGTCGGGGACGACATCGGCGGAACCATCTACCGGGTGCGCTACGCCCCGCAGGGTGACGACGGCGTCAACACGCTGGTCGGCGGCGGCCTGGGCGACAGCCTCCTCGGCCTGGGCGGCAACGACACGCTGCTGGGGCGTGACGGCGCGGACCTGTTGAGCGGCAACCTCGGTGCGGATCTTCTGTATGGCAACACCGGGGCCGACACACTGTTCGGCGGCCGCGGCGGCGACACGGTGTACGGGGGAGCCGGACCCGACCGGCTGTTCGGCGACCTGGGCAACGATGAACTCTGGGGCGACCGCGGCGCCGACACGTTGACCGGCGGAGCCGGGGCGGACGTCTTCCGCTTCGTCGGCGGGAGCGGTTCGGACGTCATCGCCGACTTCGACCCGGCCTCCGGCGACCGGATTGGGCTGGCTTCCGACATGACCTACACGGTTGCTGCCAGCGACGCCGGTGAGACGCTGATTGTCTTCTCTACCACGGACCAGATCCTGCTGAGCGGCATCCGTGCGGATCAGGTCATACCCGGCTGGTTCGTGTAGGCGGACGTGATCATGTCAGTGCCGACCAGCAGTGCTGGTGCTTCACCGCCAGCGTATTACAGCAGGGTGAACAGGCCGCTTCTCGAACTCCTGCCGCCGGACCTCGGCGCTGTCCTCGATGTCGGCTGTGGGGCCGGGGCTCTGGGGCGTGCCTACAAGGAGCGTTTCCCGGCTTCGGCGTGGACGGGGATCGAAATGGCCGCCGAGGCAGCGACGGCGGCGCGCGCTCATCTCGACCATGTCATCGAAGCCGATGCGGAGTTCGTGGACGGAAGCGCGCTTCCCGAGGCCGCTTACGACGCAATAATATACGCAGATTCCCTGGAGCATTTCAGGGACCCGCACAGCGCAGTCGCCCGGCATCTTCGCGCCGTCAAGCCGAATGGGATCGTTTGTGCCAGCCTGCCCAATGTCCAGCATTGGAGCGCTATTCTTGGTCTTGTCTCCGGGCGGTGGGATTATCGGGACGAAGGCCTGTTCGATCGCACGCATCTGCGTTTCTTCACGCTGGACACCATGATCGAGTTCTTTCGTGAAGCGGGCTGCTCGGTTGAGGCTGTGGTTCCCCTGATTCCCCGTTCCGGCGCCCCGCTCATCCCCCACTGGTCGCAGCACGAGGCGTTCATGGAGCATCTGAGGCGGATTGCGGACACTCTCCATCTGCGCTTTGATGAGCGGCGGTTCCTCGCTTACCAGTATGTGGTGCGCGCCCGTTGGCAAGGGGTGTGACGCACAGGTTTCCTGACAGGTGGTTGCAACGGCACCCGCAGAGACCATAACCTCTGCTTGTCCAGGCATGGACACGTCCCTGCACCGCCGGGCGGGGCCTTCGGAATCATGACGCGGCGTCCCGCCGCAGCAACCGATTCGAAGAAAGATAGTGCGAATGCGAGTAACTCGCACTATAAGCCGGAGGAGTGCCCCTGCTTTCCACGGGGGGTGACGTCGTTCCTTCCAGCCGGAGCCTGGTTTTCGTGATGCCCGACACGCTTCTTCGGCAAGCCGCCGCCCGCTTCCTGCCGGTCCTGACCGCCCTTCTCGCCCCGGCCGCCGCGCTGGCGCAGGATGGGGCGTCCGCAACTGCAGCAGCGCCCGCAGCAGCCCCCGCGGAAGCGCCCGTGGCCATGCCCACCCCAGTCGCCCCAGTACCCGCGGACGCGCCCATGGCCATGCCCGCCCCAATACCCGCGGTTCCGGACGCGGGCACGGCCGTG
>JAEYOB010000371.1 GCA_023412175.1 Pseudomonadota bacterium
GCCGAACACGCTGGCCGCTGCGAGCTGGGCCGAGGTGGCGTCCTGCGGTCCGCGCGCGCCGGGACGCGGCGGGGCGAGGCGCATGTCGGGCGGCATGCTCAGCGGTGCCCGCGACACGACGGAGAACTCGTCCGGCACGTTGCGGTCGAGGCCGATGGCCCGGCGGGCGTCGGAACACCCGGAAAGAGCCAGGGCGACCAGCGCCAGCCCGATGAGCGGAGATGCTGCGCGGCGCGGGAAAACGGAGGAGGTGCTGCTGTGCACGGCTTTCAGTCCCGTCGTGTGTCATGTACCGCCGGGGCCGCTGGGCGGCCGGCGTGGATGTTCTACTACGCCTTGTCGTCCCCTGCCAACAATCCGTCGAGGATCAGCAGCACCACGCCGACGCTGATTCCGGCGTCGGCGACGTTGAAGGCCCAAAAATGCCACCCGAAGGCATGGAAATCCAGGAAGTCGGTCACCGCGCCGAAGCGCAGCCGGTCGACGATGTTGCCGATGGCGCCGCCGATGACCATGCCGATGCTCAGCGCCACCAGCACCCGGTCGGCGCTGCGCAGCCAGCCGAGCAGCACCACGACGATGGCCAGCGCCACCGCCGAGAGGATGTAGGGCATGATCGCCGTCTCGTTGGAGAACATGCCGAAGCTGACGCCCTGGTTCCAGGCGAGCACCAGGTTGAAGAAGGGCGTGACCTCGACGACGTGCGGTATGGGCTGCATGACGTATTCGAGGATCCACCACTTCGTCAGCTGGTCGAGCACCACCACGAGCCCCGCGATGGTGAGCCCGAGGCCGAAATGCGACTGCCGCTGCGCTGCGACGAAGGCTTGCATGTATCTCCCTCTCCCATCTGGGGAAAGGGCTGGGGGAGGGGCCCGGCGATTGCCGAACCTACCCCTCTCCCGCAAGCCCCCTCGCCCTGGCCCTCTCCCCGGTGGGGAGAGGGGATTATGGCTTTAGAACGCGGCGTCCACGGCATCGGCGCAACGGAGGCACAGCGTCGGGTGGGCGGCGGCCTGGCCCACTTCCGGCAGGACCTTCCAGCAGCGCTCGCACTTCTCCCCCTCGGCCAGCCCCGGCGCCACGGCGATGCCGGGCACGTCGGCCAGGGTGAAGGCGCCCTCGGGGGCAGCGCCCTCGGCCACGCGGATCGCCGAGGTGATGCAGACGTCCTGGAAATCCAGGCTGTCCAGCAGCGCCTTGGTGGCCGCATCCACATGGACGGTCGGTTCCGCCTGGAGCGACGAGCCGATCCTCTTGTTGGCGCGCTCCAGCTCCAGCGCGCCCGTCACCACGCGGCGGACGTCGCGGATCCGGTCCCACTTTTCGGCCAGCGCCCCGTCGCGCCAGGCGGCCGGCACCACCGGGAAGACGCGCAGGTGCACGCTCTCGTCGGTCCAGCCGGTACCGGTGCGCAGGCCCTCGGGACGCGCCAGCCACGCTTCCTCGGCGGTGAAGCAGGTCACCGGCGCCAGCCACGCGGTGAGGCAGGAGAAGAGCTGCTCCATCACCGTGCGCACCGAACGGCGGCGCACCGAGGCGGGCGCGTCGCAGTACAGGCTGTCCTTGCGGACGTCGAAATAGAAGGCCGACAGATCGACGGCGCAGAAGTTGTGCACTGCCGTGTACAGGCCGTGGAAGTCGTACGCCTCGATCCGGTCGCGGACCAGCGCGTCCATCTCCGACAGGCGGTGCAGCACCCAGCGTTCCAGCTCCGGCATCTGCGCGGCCTCGATGCGCTCCTCGGCCGAGAAATCGGCGAGCGCGCCCAGCAGGTAGCGCAGGGTGTTGCGCAGGCGGCGGTAGAGGTCGGCCTGGGACTTGATGATCTCCGGGCCGATGCGCTGGTCCTCGCTGTAGTCGGTGCCGACCACCCACAGGCGCAGGATATCGGCGCCGTACTTGTCGCAGACCTCCTGCGGGGCCACCACGTTGCCCAGCGACTTGGACATCTTGCGGCCCTGCTCGTCCATGGTGAAGCCATGCGTCAGCACGGCGTCGTAGGGCGCGCGGCCGTTGGTGCCGCAGGACTCGAGCAGCGAGGAATGGAACCAGCCGCGGTGCTGGTCCGAGCCTTCCAGGTACAGCGACGCCGGCCAGCCCAGCTCGGGCCGCTGGCGCAGCACGAAGGCGTGCGTTGAGCCGGACTCGAACCACACGTCGACGATGTCCTTGATCTGCTCGAAGTCCTCAGCCTTGTAGGCGTTGCCCAGGAAGTACTGCGGCTCGCGGGCGAACCACGCGTCCGAGCCTTCCTGCTCGAAGGTGTCGGCGATGCGGGCGAACACCGCCTCGTCGCGGAGGATCTGGCCGTCCGCCTTGCGCACGAACAGCGCGATCGGCACGCCCCAGGCGCGCTGGCGGCTGATGCACCAGTCCGGCCGGCTCTCGATCATCGAGCGGATGCGGTTCTCGCCCTGCGGCGGCACCCAGCGCGTGTCGCTGATGGCTTGCAGCGCCACCTTGCGCAGGTCGTTCGTCTCCATGGAGATGAACCACTGCGGCGTGGTGCGGAAGATCAGCGGAGCCTTGGAGCGCCAGGAGTGCGGGTAGCTGTGCTTGACCCTGTCGCGTGCCAGCAGGCCGCCGGCCTCGGTGATGGCCTTCAGCACGGCGTTGTTGGCCTCGCCGGGCTTGCCCTCGGCGGTGTAGACGCGCAGGCCGGCGAACAGCGGCACGTGGTCGTAGTAGCGGCCGTCCTCGCCCACCGTCTGCGGCACTTCGACGCCGTTGGCGGTGCCCAGGTAGAAGTCGTCCTCGCCGTGGCCCGGCGCGATGTGCACCACGCCAGTGCCGGCGTCGGTGGTGACGAAGTCGCCGGCCAGCATCCGAACCGGGAAGTCGTAGCCCTGGCCGTGCAGCGGGTGGCGCGCCACGGTGCTGGCCAGCTTCTCGCCGGAAAAGCGGCTGAGCTGCCGGAACGCTTCGACCTTGGCCTCCTTGAACACCGCCTCGGCCAGCGCGGTGGCGAGCACCAGCTTCTCGCCCGGACGGGCGAGGCTGCCCTCGGCGATCGCCGTCACCTCGTAGACACCGTATTCGATCTCGGCGCCGTAGGCCATGGCGCGGTTGCCCGGCAGGGTCCACGGCGTGGTCGTCCAGATCAGGACGCTGGCGCCCTCGATCTCCGGCGTGCCGGCGGTGGCGACCGGGAAGCGCACGAAGCAGGTGGTGGAGGTGTGGTCGTGGTACTCGACCTCGGCCTCGGCCAGCGCGGTCTTCTCGACCACCGACCACAGCACCGGCTTGGCGCCCTTGTAGAGGCCGCCGTTCATGGCGAACTTGTGGATCTCGCGGACGATCTGCGCCTCGGCCGGCAGCGTCATCGTCAGGTAAGGCTTCTTCCAGTCGCCCTCGACGCCCAGACGCTTGAACTCGATGGTCTGCACGTCCACCCAGTGCTGGGCGAACTCACGGCATTCCGCGCGGAACTGGATGACCGGAACCTGATCCTTGTCCTTGCCGGACGCCCGGTACTTCTCCTCGATCTTCCACTCGATGGGCAGACCGTGGCAGTCCCAGCCGGGCACGTAGTTCGCGTCGAACCCCAGCATCTGGCGCGACCGGTTGATCACGTCCTTGAGGATCTTGTTCAGCGCGTGGCCGATGTGGATGTTGCCGTTGGCGTACGGCGGGCCGTCGTGCAGGATGAACTTCGGCCGGTCCTTGGAGGTCTCGCGCAGCTTGGCGAACAGGTCCATCTCCGTCCAGCGCTGCAGCAACTCGGGCTCCTTGGCGGGCAGGCCGCCGCGCATGGGGAAATCGGTGCGGGGCAGGAAGACGGTGGACTTGTAGTCGCGGGTGTTTTCGCCGGTCATTCGAAGATTCCTGGGGCAAGGGTCCGGGGCGCCGCGTTCCGGGCGCCCGGCAGCAACGGGTCCGTCCCGGCCCTCCTCAGAGGACCGGGTTCATAATTCGCGGAGCATGCCCCGGATGCCGTGTCATGGGCCGGGATATTAGCCGTGTGCGGGGTTCGGTCAAGGCGGCGCTCAGTCCATGGTGGCCTTGCCGCCATGGGCGGCGGACCAGTCGACCGGAGCGTGCAGGAACTTCTCCACCTCGTCGAGCGTCTTGACGTCGAAGTAGTTGTTCTCGCGCGCCACCTTCAGCACGTCCCACCAGGTGCACAGGCTGTGCAGGCGGACGCCGATGCCGTCCATGATCTCCTTCGACTGCGGGAAGATGCCGTAATAGAAGATCACGAAGTTGTCGGTGCACTCGCAGCCGGCGGCGCGCAGCGCGTTGACGAAGTTGACCTTGCTCTTGCCATCGGTGGCGAGGTCTTCCACCAGAAGGACGCGCTGGCCGTCCTCCACCACGCCCTCGATCTGAGCGTTGCGGCCGAATCCCTTGGGCTTCTTGCGGATGTACTGCATGGGCAGGCCGAGCCGCTCGGAGATCCAGGCGGCGAACGGGATGCCCGCGGTCTCGCCGCCGGCGATGGCGTCGATGCTCTCGTACCCGCACTCGCGCAGGATCGTCGCGACGGAGAAGTCCATCAGCGCCGCGCGGGCGCGCGGGAAGGAGATGATGCGCCGGCAGTCGGTGTAGACCGGGCTCGCCCAGCCGGAGGTGAAGATGAACGGCGTCTCGGCGTTGAAGTGCAGCGCCTTGATCTCAAGCAGCAGCTTGGCGGCGGTGGAGGCGATGACCTCGCGATCGGGAAGGGCGGCGAGCGACTGCATGGGCGAAGCACTCCGGCGGGCTGCTGACGGGCGGAAGCCCTGTGTAAACAGCCGCGCGGGGATTCGCAACGCTCAGGTCGGGCCGTGCCGGTCGGCGCACCTCAGCGGATCGGCGCTTTAGTAGATCAGCTCGTTCTCGCCGCCGCTCTCGGCCATGACGATCTCGCCGCGCGCGGCGAGGTCCTTGGCGAGCTGCACCATGTACATCTGCGACTCGTCGACGTCGCGCACCCGCACCGGCCCCATCGCCGCCATGTCCTCGCGCAGGATCTTCCCCGCGCGCTCCGACATGTTGGAGA
>JAEYOB010000468.1 GCA_023412175.1 Pseudomonadota bacterium
CCACACCGCCGTCGGGCAGCCCCTATGTGCCGGTGCAGGCGACCGACACCGCGCTGCCGACCGGCGGCGTGCGGGCCAGCCTCGCCCCGATGTCCCCCGCGCTCTATGCCGAGTACCAGCCCGACTCCCCGGATGCGGACGCCGGCGGCTTGGTGGCGGCGCCCAACGTGGATCCGGCGCGGGAGACCGTGCAGCAGATGGCCGCCGGCGCCGCCTACAAAGCCAACATCAAGGTGGCGCAGACCGCCGACGAGATGCTGAAGAGCGTCTTCGACATGAAGGCCTGACGCAGCGCGGCCCCTTTGCCGCGCTTCAGCGTCAGATCAGCTGCGCAGTCCGGGCGCCTCCTGCCCGGTGCGCGCCACGTATTCCGTATAGCCGCCGCCATACTGGTGAACGCCCTCCGGCGTCAGTTCCAGCACCCGGTTGGACAGTGTCGCCAGGAAATGCCGGTCGTGCGACACGAACAGCATGGTGCCCTCATACGTGGCCAGCGCCTTGATCAGCATCTGCTTGGTGTCGAGATCGAGATGGTTGGTCGGCTCGTCGAGCACCAGGAAATTCGGCGGGTTGAAAAGCATCATCGCCATCACGAGCCGGGCCTTTTCCCCACCGGACAGGACGCGGCATTTCTTTTCCACGTCATCGCCGGAAAAGCCGAAACAGCCGGCCAGCGCCCGCAGCGATCCCTGGCCCGCCAGCGGGAAGGCCCCCTCCAGCGACTCGAACACCGTGTTGTCGCCGTCAAGCAGTTCCATCGCGTGCTGGGAGAAATAGCCCATCTTGACGCTGCCGCCGACGGCGACGCTCCCGGCGTCCGGTTCGGTCGTGCCGGCAACCAGCTTCAGGAGCGTCGACTTGCCCGCGCCGTTGACCCCCATGACGCACCAGCGCTCCTTGCGGCGGATCGTGAGGTCAAGCCCCTCATATATGGTCCGGCTGCCATAGCCCTTGTGCACGTTCTTCAGGACCGCGACATCCTCGCCCGAGCGCGGTGCCGGCGGAAAGTCGAACAGCACAGTCTGGCGGCGCTTCGGCGGCTCGACGCGCTCGATCTTGTCCAGCTTCTTCACCCGGCTCTGAACCTGGCTGGCGTGCGAGGCGCGGGCCTTGAAGCGCTCGATGAACTTCAGCTCCTTCGCCAGCATGGCCTGCTGCCGTTCGAACTGCGCCTGCTGCTGCTTCTCGTTCAGCGCCCGCTGCTGCTCGTAGAAGGCGTAATCGCCGGAGTAGCTGGTCAGCGACCCGCCGTCGATCTCGATGATCTTGGTGACGATCCGGTTCATGAACTCGCGGTCGTGCGAGGTCATCAGGAGAGCCCCTTCGTAACCCTTCAGGAAGCCCTCCAGCCAGATCAGGCTTTCGATGTCCAGGTGGTTGCTTGGCTCGTCGAGGAGCATGGCGTCGGGCCGCATGAGCAGGATGCGGGCGAGCGCCACGCGCATCTTCCAGCCGCCCGACAGCGCCCCCACGTCCGCGTCCATCATCTCCTGGCTGAAGCTGAGCCCGGCGAGCACTTCCCGCGCCCGCCCCTCCAGCTCGTAGCCGCCCAGTTCCTCGAAGCGCGCCTGCACTTCGCCGTAGCGCTCGATGACCGCGTCCATGTCCGGGTGGTCGGGATCGCACATGGCGGCTTCGAGGCTGGCCAGTTCCGCCGCCACGGTGCTGACCGGCCCGGCCCCGTCCATCACCTCCGCGACCGCGCTGCGGCCGGACATTTCGCCGACGTCCTGATTGAAGTAGCCGATCGAAACCTGCTTCTCGATCGAAACCTGCCCCGTGTCCGGCAGCTCCTCGCCCGTGATCATCCGGAACAGCGTCGTCTTGCCGGCACCGTTGGGACCGACGAGACCGATTTTCTCGCCCTTGTTCAGCGCTGCGGAAGCCTCGAGGAAAAGGATGCGGTGGCTGTTCTGCTTGCTGATGTTCTCGAACCGGATCATGTGCTGCTGGATTCCCGTGGCGTGGTTGGCCCCTTATGCCACAGGATTCGCGACGCGACAGAGCCCTGATCGATATGTTGCGAAAACGTCTCTCCGGGCCGGCAGGGGATCCGGGCATCGGCGAGCCCCACAGGCCGGAACGTGCCGAAAAGCAAGGCGCCCGATGAAAGCCATCGGGCGCCGTCCGCATCACTTCTTCGCGAGGGGACAGCCGCCCTGTTCGAGCGGACGGAAGGCTTCCGCGGCCGGAATCGTCTTCACGAGCTTGTAGAAGTCCCACGGGCCCTTGGACTCGTCAGGCTTCTTGACCTCGAAGAACAGCATGTCGTGCGTGGTGCGGCCGTCGATGCGCACCGCACCCTTTCCGAACAGCGGGTCGTCGGTCGGCAGCTCCTTCATCTTCGCCACCACGGCCGCGCCGTCGGCCGTCCCGGCGGCCTTGACGGCCTTCAGGTAATGCAGGGCGCCGGCGTAGACCCCGGCCTGGTTGCCGGTGGGCCGCCGGCCGTTCATCTTTGCGGCGAAGCGGTCGGCGAACGCCCGCGTGCCGGCGTTCAGGTCCCAGTAGAACGCCTCGGTGAGGTAGAGGCCCTGCGCCTCCTTGAGGCCCACCGCGTTCACGTCGGTGAGCTGCATCAGCAGCGCCGCCACACGCTGCCCGCCGCTGAGGATGCCGAACTCGGTGGCCTGCTTGACCGAGCTGATGGTGTCGCCGACGGCGTTGGCGAGGCCGATGATCTTGGCGCCGCTGCCCTGCGCCTGCAGCAGGTAGGACGAGAAGTCCGACGCGTTCGGCGGGTGGCGGACGCTGCCGACCACCGCGCCGCCCATGCCCTTGACCACCGCGGCCGCGTCGTTCTCCAACGCGTGGCCGAAGGCGTAGTCGGCGGTCAGGAAGTACCAGCTCTTGCCGCAGCCCTCGGTCACCGCCCGCGCCGTGCCGTTGGCGAGCGCCCAGGTGTCGTAGGTCCAGTGCACCGTGTTCGGCGAGCATTTCGGCCCGGTCAGCTCCGTCGTGCCGGGACCCGACGCGATGAAGACGGCCTTGGAGTTGCGCATCACCTCGTTGACGGCCAGCGCCACCGACGAGAACGGCACGTCGAGGACGGCGTTGACCTGATCCTGCTCCAGCCAGCGGCGCGCCGTTGCGGCCCCGATGTCCGGCTTGTTCTGGTGGTCGGCGTGGATGACCTCGATGGTGACGCCCGGCAGTTCCTTGGCGAAGTCCTCGGCGGCGAGCTGGGCGGCGACAAGCGAGCCCATGCCGGTCGAATCCGATGCGAAGCCGCCCATGTCGGTCAGCACCCCCAGCTTCACGCGGTTGCCGGCGATTTCCGCCGAAGCGGTGGCCGTCCCGGCCAGCAGGGCGGCCGCGCACGCCGCGGTGGCAAGGGTCAGATGCGCCTTCATGGTTTCCTCCGTCGTATCGTTTTGTCGTTGGTGCGTATCAGCCGGTGCGTATCAGCCGGGGTGCGTCTCAGCCGGCCCGGCGCAGGTCCTGGAGGACCGCCTGGGCGACGTCCTGGCGGACCGTTCCGCGCTCCACCAGGATGCGGGCGACGCGCTCGATCTCGTCGCCGAGGGCGCCGGCCATCATCGCGATGTTCTGGGCGTGCAGGGCCATGTGCCCCTTCTGGATGCCGGTGGTCGCCAGCGCCTTGAGGGCGGAGAAGTTCTGAGCGAGACCAACCGCCGCGATGATGCGGGCCAGCCGCTCGGCGCTGGTGACGCCCAGTATCTTCAGGCTGGCGCGGGCGGTGGGGTGCACCTTGGTCGCCCCGCCGATCAGGCCGACCGCCATCGGAATCTCGATGGAGCCGCTGAGGTGGCCGTCCTTCATGCACTCGTACCGGGTCAGGCTGCCGTACTGCCCGGTCCGGGCGGCGTAGGCATGGGCACCGGCCTCGACCGCGCGGGTGTCGTTGCCGGTCGCCAGGACGACGGCGCTGATGCCGTTCATGATGCCCTTGTTGTGGGTCGCGGCGCGGTAGGGGTCGGCCGCGGCGAAGTGGTAGGCGCTGATGATGCCGTCGCGCACCGCCTCCCCGCCGATCTGGTCCAGCGGCCACACCGCGTGCGCCCGCGCCAGCCGGCGGTCGGCGAGGTTGGAGAGGATGCGCAGGTAGACGCGCCCGCCCGTCCAGTCGGCGATGTGCGGCGCCAGCGTTTCGGCCATGGTGTTGACCGCGTTGGCGCCCATGGCGTCGCGCGTGTCCACGATCAGGTGGGTGACGAGCATCGGGCCGCCCAGGCTGTCGAGCACCCGCACCTCGACGTCGCGGAAACCGCCGCCGAAGGTGAGCAGGACCGGGTCGCAAGCATCGCAGATTGCCTTGATGTCCTCGCGCCGCTCCAGGATGCGCAGCCGCGCGGCGTGCGGGTCGGCCACCTCGACCGTCTGGATCTGGGCGATCATCAGCGTGCCGGACATGGAGGTCGTGAAGCCCCCCGCCTCGTAGCACTGCCGGGCGGCGTTGCACACCGCGGCGACCACCGAGGACTCCTCGGTCGCCATGGGGATCAGCGCATCCTCGCCGTCGATCCTCATGTTCGTGGCGATCCCTAAGGGGATGTTCATCGAACCGACGACGTTCTCGACGAGGCGGTCGGCCAGGTCGAGGTCCAGGCTCCCGGTGTTGGCCAGCCCCTCGGCGGTGGCGGGGTCGAGCCCGGCGAACGCGGCGACGATCTCCAGACGCTCCCGCGGGGACTTCCGATGGAACCCGGAAATGCGCGAGTTGCGGGTACTGTGGGACAAGACGGCCCTCCGGCATCTGCTTGGTTTTGCTGATAATCCGCCTCACGGCAGGACACGCCAAGGGACAGTTTGCGATATTCTCCGGTACACTGTACCAGTTCAGATACTGGGACAGTTGGGACCGGTGCCGGGAAGGGGGGCGCGATGACGAGGGTCGACAGCATCGTCGGGAAGATCGCCGGCCTGATCGAGGACGGCCTGCTGAAGCCGGGCGAGCGGCTTCTGTCCGTCCGGGCCGGCGCGCTGGAACACGGCGTCTCCAAGAACACCATGGCGGAGGCGTACGACCGCCTCGTGGCGCTGGGCGCCCTGGAAGCCCGGCAGGGGTCCGGCTACTACGTCGCGCGCGTGCGGCGCCCGTCCGCCGAACGGCGGTCGTCGCATGTGGCCGAGGCGGTGGACTTCGTCTCGCTGCTCCGCGAACAGCTGGTGCAGAACTACGCCGTGCGCATCGGCGACGGCCGGCCGCCGCCGTCCTGGATGGAGCGGTTCGAGATGGGAAGCCACCTCCGCTTCATGTCCTCCTCCCGCGCCGCCGCCGCCGAGCATGGGTACGGCAACCCCTGGGGCTTCCTGCCGCTGCGGGAACGTCTGGCGCTCACGCTGGCGGAACGCTCCATCAAGGTATCGCCGGAACGGATCCTGCTGACCCAGGGCGCCAACCACGCCCTCGACCTCGTCGCCCGCCAGCTTCTGGAACCCGGCGACACGGCGCTGGTGGACAGCCCCGGCTACTACCCGCTGTTCGGCAAGCTGAAACTCGCCAAGATCGAGATTGCCGGGGTCCGGCGGCTCGCCGACGGCCCGGACCTTGACGAGCTGGCCGCCAAGGCGGCACGCCTCAAGCCGAAGGTCTTCTTCACGCAGTCACTGGCGCACAACCCGACCGGGGGATCCATCACCCCGGCCTGCGCCTACCGGCTGCTGCAGATCGCCGAACAGCACGGGTTCCATGTCGTGGAGGACGACCCATTCGCCGACGTCCTGCCGGCCGCGAGCCCCCGGCTCGCCGCCCTCGACCAGCTCGACCGCGTGATCTACATAGGGACCTTCTCCAAGACCCTGTCGGCCAGCCTGCGCGTGGGCTACGTGGCGGCGAAGCCGGCGCTGATCAACACGCTGTGCGACCTGAAGATGCTGACCGTCGTCAGCACGTCGGACTACGTGGAGCGGATCGTCTACAGCGTCATCGCCAGCGGGCAATACCTGCGCCACCTCAGGAAGCTGAAGGCACGCATCGAGGCGGCCACCGACGAGGCGGTGAGTATCCTCGGGCAGGTCGGCATCCGGATGCCCATACCGCCCGCCGGCGGGTATTACATCTGGGGGGAGCTTCCGCCGGGCATCGACGAGCTGGCCCTGGCCAGGAGCGCCGCCGAGAACGGCATCTTCCTTGCCCCCGGCTCGGTCTTCATCCCGGAGAAGGCGCTGTCCTCCCCGGCGATGCGCATCAACGTCGCCTACACCGGCGATCCCCGCTTCATCGAGTTCATGACGGGATATCTGAGCCGCGGCCGCTGAGCATCGGTGCGGCAGGACGGGGCTCGCGCCGGTGGACGCGGTGCCCTACTCTGTTCCGACCAACCGGCACCGGAAGAGAACCATGAAGCCGAACCATCCCGAGCACCCCGCCCCGCCCGACGCAGACGCGCGCCGGAGCATAGCGCCGGTGATCTGCTACCCGGTGGACGGCTTGCCCCCGGCCGATGTCGCGGCCTATCGCGCGGCCCGCGAAGGCTGGCGGAAGGTCGCCGAGGTGCGCGTCCCCCCGCGCGAAGCACGGTCCTTCGACGTGCCGGCCGGGTGGTTCTTCCGCATCGTCAGCGTCGAGGGGCCGCAGGTCGGCGACCTCAACCTGTGGGCGGCGAACGATCCCGGCGAACGCTTCTTCTCCGGCAAGACGCGGGCGCTGCACGGCACGCACCTGTCCACCGGCGACCGGCTGTGGTCGTCGCTGCCGCACCTGCGGCCCATGGCAACCATCACCGAGGACACGCTCGACTGGTACGGTTTCGACGCCTACGGCGGGTCGGTGCACGACGTCATCGGGACGCGATGCGATCCGTACACGCACCACCTGCTCGCCGGCGCCGACTATCACCATTGCTGCCACTCCAACCTGACCCGGGCGCTGGCCGACCGCCTGCAGCGCCCGCGCGACAGCGTCGAGCCGGCGGTGCACGACGTGCTGAACGTGTTCATGTGCACGGGGTTCACCCGCAACACCGGCCAGTACTTCATGAAGGCGAGCCCGGTGCGCCCCGGCGATTTCCTGGAATTCTTCGCCGAGATCGACCTGCTCGGCGCCCTCTCGGCCTGCCCGGGCGGCGATTGCAGCGCCGAGCATTCGAGCGACGCCGCGGCCTGCCACCCGCTCCTGGTCGAGGTCTACGAGCCCAAGGAACCGCCGCGCGGCTGGGCATCCCCGCCGCACAATGGCTACTGCGGGGGGCACGGCCCCTGAAGCAGCCGTACGAAGCCGGATGGAAGCGTCCATGCGCCGGCCGCATCACCTCGTCATTACGCGAACCTCTTCGCACCCGCGACGCACAGCACGACCAGCCCCGCCACTGCGATCATTGACCAGGCGACGGTCTCACCCAGCAACAGCGCCGCCAGCGCCAGACCCAAAAAGGGTTGGAGGAGCTGCAACTGCCCCACGGCAGCGATACCGCCGAGCGCGAGTCCCCGGTACCAGAAGATGAAGCCCACCAGCATGCTGAACACGGAGACATAGCCAAGCCCGATCCAGGCCGGAGCGCCGATGCCGGTCCATGCGTCCGGCATGGTGGCGAGAGCGACCACCGCCATGACCGGCAACGCCAGCACGAGCGCCCAGGAAATCACCTGCCAGCCGCCGAGCCGGCGCGACAGGTTGGCCCCTTCCGCATAGCCGAGGCCGCAGAGCAGGATCGCCAGAACCATCAGGATGTCGCCGGTGAGCGACGTGCTGCCGCTCTGTGACAGGGCGAAGCTGGCGACAGCGAGGCTTCCCACCCCCGAGAACAGCCAGAAGATCGGCTTGGGCCGCTCGCCGCGCAGCACGCCGAAGATGGCGGTGGCAAGCGGCAGGAGGCCGATGAAGACGATCGAATGCGCCGACGTGACGTGTTGAAGCGCCAGTGCGGTCAGCAGGGGAAAGCCGACAACGACGCCGAGCGCCACGACCGCGAGCGGGGCAAGGTCGCTTCGTACGGGGCGTGCCTGCCGCAGCATCCACAGCAACGCAACCGCCAACGCGGCGGCGATCACCGCGCGTGCCGATGTCAGAAACACCGGGGTGAAGCTGCCGACCGCGACGCGCGTCGCCGGTAGCGATCCGCTGAAGATGACCACGCCGAGCATCCCGCTGCCC
>JAEYOB010000473.1 GCA_023412175.1 Pseudomonadota bacterium
CCCCGCCCGGCCCGCGCCCCCTGCCCCTGTGGGCCGCTTCCCATGACAAGGGCCGCCGTGTTCACGGCGCCGACGGCACCGCCCGAGGCTATGACGGTCACGCTGACGCTCAACGGGGTCGAGACGACGCTGCGTCTCCCCCCTGGACCAGCCTGCTGGACGCGCTCCGCCTGCACCTCGACCTGACCGGAACGAAGAAGGGTTGCGACCACGGCCAGTGCGGGGCGTGCACGGTTCTGGTGGACGGCCGGCGCATCAACTCCTGTCTGGCGCTCGCGGTGATGCAGGACGGCCGTTCGGTGACGACCATCGAGGGGTTGGCGACCGGCGACACGCTCCACCCGATGCAGCAGGCGTTCGTCGAGCATGATGCCTTCCAGTGCGGCTACTGCACGCCGGGCCAGATCTGTTCGGCGGTCGGGCTGCTCGCCGAAGGCAAGGCGAAGAGCGACGACGACGTTCGCGAACTGATGAGCGGCAATCTCTGCCGCTGCGGCGCCTACCCCAACATCGTCGCCGCAATCCGGCAAATCATGGGGGAACAGGGACGATGAGGCCCTTCACCTACGGCCGTGCCGACACCGGGGGCTCGCAGAACGAGAACTATGTGGAGATCGTCGTCAACTGGTCGGGCCAGCAGTACAGGTCCGACAACGTCCGGCTCGATTACAAGCTCTGCCGCCTCGACGTGCACACGCCGCTTGACCAGCGCGCCACCGGCGTCCCCGCCATCAAAATCGCGATGGACGAACTGGCGCACAAGCTGGGCATGGACCCGGTCGAGCTGCGGCTGAAAAACTACACCGACAGCGCCATTTCCGCCGCGTGGAACCGCAAGGCTGTGGAAGCGTCCAGGTCGAGGTCCATGTGATGGATCCGATGCAGGCGCCAGAGCAGCGGCACGCGGTGGGTCAGCACGTGCCAGACGTACAGCGTGTAGTCCAGCAGCACTACCGCGGCGGCGGTCTCCACTGGCTTCGGAAGCCCCAGGCGGGGCAGCAGCCCCCATCCATGCCGGTCCACCCGCGCCGCCAGCGGTTCCACCACGGGGCGCTCAAGAACCCGCAGCGTGGCGGCGCTCAGGCCGGCGAGGCGAGGTTGCGGGCGACGTGGCGTCCCTTGGGCTCCACCGTCCGGCGCAACGGCCGCCGCATCTCCAGCCACGTCAGCGCCGCGAAGGCGCCGACCACGGCGAGCCCCGGCAGCCAAACGGCGGCGCGCGAGCGGATGACGGCCCTCATGGACACCTCAACATGGTCCGGATGGTGACGGGGGCCGCCGCGTCGAGTGCGTGGCGCATCGCAGTTTCGTCGGTGAAGCGGCCGTACAGGCGTCGCCCCTCGCAGACCACCTCGATCTGGTCGCCGCCGAAGGGCCACGGATCGACGACCAGTTCCGCCGGATCGCCACCCGGCGAACGGATACGGAGAACGGCCCGGCCGTTGCCCGCCGTCGGGACGCCGGGTATCCGCGCCTCGCCGGCGACACCCCAGCAGATCTCCAGCGAAATCCGATCCACCGCGCCGACGAGCAGCCGGTTGCGTTCAACCGCCTGCGGGGAGAGGTCCGCCGCATAACGCGGATCGGCGGACAGGGCCTCGATGCAGGCGCGCTGGAAGCGGTGCTGCCCGTCCAGGAAACGGCGCACGAGCGCGGCATCCTCCGGCGACGCCCTGTAGAAATCGAAGAAGGTTCCATAGATCGTGTCGGCGTGCAGCGAGACGAGCAGGGCCGGATACCGCCCGAAGGCAAGCGCGCGGCGCACCCCGTCGGTCCAGAGTGCGGTGTGGGTCGCAGCGCCCAGTTCCTGGAAACCGTGCGGGAGGCCGGTCTCCCGGTTCAGTGTCGGGGCCTCCTCCCACGACAGCCAGCCGATGTCGTGCTGCTCCGCCCCGAGGCAGACCTCCTCATGGGGCGACGGCGGAGCGAAGGCCCCGTTTCCCCAGGCGCGGAGCAATTGGCCCGACAGCCAGGCATGGCTCGGCTGCGGAATGGCGATCACGCCGCCGGCCTCTTCCCGGAACAGCATGCTCAGCACCTCCAGGCATGGTGCGGCATATCCTTGCGCCGGACAGCGCGCACCGCGCCGACCGCTTGCCATTGCCGTTCCGGTCCCGTCTTCACCACGTCCAACCTCCGAGAAATCGAGGGCTTCAGAGGCTCAACAGGGCCGGCCGGTTTCCGTTCAAGCGGCTTTCACAATCAGTGAACGCCCCGCCGCACGTACTCGAAATTCATCGGGCGGTTGTCGATGCCCTTGGCCGGCGGGGCGATCCAGTTCGCGAACCGGCCCGGTTCGGTGACCGGCACCATCAGCGAAGCCACATACGCCTCGTCCTCCGGCGAGGGCAGCCAGTCGAACCGCCGACGGTGCCACTCCTCGGCCGGGACCGGGCGGCCCTGCGGATCAACGGTCAGCGCCGACAGGCTGCCGATGGCGCGGTGAAAGGCGCGGTGCGGCAGCACCAGCCGGGCGTCGATGCCGTGCGCCTCGATGATCCTGTTCCAGCGGTCGATCCCGCGCTGGCAGTCCTTGACATAGTCGTCGCGCAGCCGCTCGTTCAGCGCGGTCAGCGCCGCCGCGTCGCGGGTCACGATGCGGCCGTCCTCGGCGGCGGTCACGGTGTAGGCGGCGCCCTCCAGCACGTGGTCGTCGTCGATCCGCTCCTCGTTGTACCGGCCCTTGAGGCCCAGCGTGTAGTAGTTGGCGGCGTTGGTGGACAGCTCCTGCCCGAACAGGTCCAGCGACACCGAGAAGTGGAAGTTCAGGTACTTCTGCAGGGTCGGCAGATCGATGCCGCCGAAGCGCCGCACGTCGTCGGTGCGGTGCTCGCGCATGATCTCGCAGGCGCGCTGGATGATGCGCCCGACCCCCGTCTCGCCGACGAACATGTGGTGCGCCTCCTCGGTCAGCATGAACCGGCAGGAGCGCGCCAACGGGTCGAAGCCGCTCTCGGCCAGCGAGGCGAGCTGGTACTTGCCGTCGCGGTCGGTGAAGAAGGTGAACATGAAGAACGACAGCCAGTCCGGCGTGCGCTCGTTGAAGGCGCCGAGCAGCCGCGGCTTGTCGGGATCGCCGGAATGGCGTTCCAGCATCGCCTCCGCCTCCTCGCGGCCGTCGCGGCCGAAATAGGCGTGCAGCAGGTAGACCATCGCCCACAGGTGCCGCCCCTCCTCGACGTTCACCTGGAACAGGTTGCGCAGGTCGTACAGCGACGGGCAGGTCTGGCCCAGATGGCGCTGCTGCTCGACCGAGGCCGGCTCGGTGTCGCCCTGGGTGACGATCAGGCGGCGCAGCGTCGCGCGGTGCTCGCCGGGGACCTGCTGCCACGCCGGCTCGCCCTTGTGGACGCCGAAGGCGATGCGGCGGTCCTGCTCCTGGGGGGTGAGAAAGATACCCCAGCGGTAGTCCGGCATCTTCACGTAGCCCCAGTGCGCCCAGCCGCCGGCGTCCACCCCGACCGCCGTGCGCAGATAGACCTCCAGGTCGCCGGTGCCCACCGGCCCGAGGTCCTGCCACCAGCGCAGGAAGCCCGGCTGCCACTGCTCCAGCGCGCGCTGCAGGCGCTTGTCGCCGGCAAGGTTGACGTTGTTGGGGATGCGGCTGACGTAATCGATGGCGGTGGTCATGGGCGTCATCCCCTCACCTTCATGCACGGGTTGGGTCGAACTCGGCGCGGCGGCCGGTTCCGTAGAGCTTCAGGGCACCGGCCTCCCCGGCGGCGTTCGGCCGCTGGAAGATCCAGTTCTGCCAGGCGGACAGGCGGGCGAAGATCTTGCTCTCGACGGTCTCCGGGCCGGCGAAGCGCAGGCTCGCCTCCATGCCGGTCAGCGCGTCGGGGGAGAAGCCGGCGCGCTCCTCGACGGCGACGCGGATCTCGTCCTCCCAGTCGATGTCGTCCGGCGCGAAGGTGACCAGCCCCTGGTCCAGCGCGTCGTCGCCGTTGAGATCCTCGCCGATCCGCTTCTGCAAAGCCTCGACATGCTCCGGCGTGGCGAGGAAGCGGCTTTGCAGGCGCGTCAGGCCGTTGGGCATCGGCAACGGGCCGAAGTTCATCCGCGTCAGCCGGATCGCCGGTGCGTCGTCGCCACCGTCCAGCATGTAGCTGCGGTCGCAGGCCAGCGCCAGTTCCAGCAGCGTGCCGGCGAAGCAGGAGCCGGCGTCGATCACCGCGAACAGGCTGCGCGCCGTCACGTCCAGCCGCTTCAGCACGCGGGCGAGGTGCAGCGTCGTCTCGCGCAGGAACCAGTCGTCCGGGTCGGCCAGCAGGGCGGCGTCGGCGGCCTCGACCAGGGCGGCGTCGCCCTCGGTCTTCAGGAGCCATGTGCCGAGCGTCGTCTCGTTGAAGCGCAGGTGCAGAATCAGGTCGTCCAGCTCGCGTGCCATGGCAAGCGGCCAGAACGCGGCGCCGTCCTCGCGCCTGGGCGCCGTCACCGGCGCCCGCACGGTGATGGCGACGGTCCCGGCGGAGCGGTCCAGCGCGGCGGAGACGTGCGTGTAGTGGATGCCGTCCCCCTCCCGGCGGCGCTCCACGGGCGGCAGCGGGATGCCCGTGCCGCTGCGCCCGGACCGGCCGGCAAACTCCCGCGCGCGGGCCTGGGCGGCCTCCATCAGCTTGCTGCGCGGCACCACCTCGTCGACCAGCCGCCAGTCCACGGCGCGCCGGCCGCGGATGCCTTCCTCCAGCGTGCAGAACACGTCGGCATGGTCGCGGCGCACCTTGCGCTTGTCCACCAGCCGCGTCAGCCCGCCGGTGCCCGGCAGCACCGCCAGCAGCGGCACCTCCGGCAGCGACACCGCGGTCGAACCGTCGTCGGCCATGACGATCCAGTCGGTCGCCAGCGCCAGTTCGTACCCGCCGCCGGCCGCCGTGCCGTTGATCGCGGTGATCCATGTCTGCCCGGCCCTGGTCCCGGCCTCCTCGATGGCGTTGCGCGTCTCGTTGGTGAACTTGCAGAAGTTGACCTTATGGTGGTGCGAGGACTGCGCCAGCATCGGGATGTTGGCCCCAGCGCAGAACACCCGCTCCTTGCCGGAGGCGACCACCACGGCGCGCACCTGCGGATGCTCGAAGCGCAGGCGCTGCATGGCGTCGTAAAGCTCGATATCGACGCCGAGGTCGTAGGAATTGAGCTTGAGCTGATATCCCGGCGCCAGCCCGCCATCCTCGGCGACGTCCAGCGTCAGCGTTGCGATATGGCCGTCAACCGCCAGCCGCCAGTGCCGGTACCGGTCCGGGTGCGTGCGGAAATCTATCGGCGTGTTGCGCTCCATGGCCTCCCTCCCCAGGGGTGCGTTCCGGCAAAATTTCAATTCGGTACTTGATTGCCATAATGCTGTTGCCGGCCGCCCTCCTTGTCAAGAACGCCAAAGGGCGAAAGACTTAAGGCACGACCGCCGTGGCCTCGATCTCCACCAGGGCCTCGCGTTCGACCAGCGACACCACCTGCACCAGCGCCATGGCCGGGAAGCTGCGCCCCATGACAACGCGGTAGACCTCGCCCAGATCGCGCTGGGC
>JAEYOB010000476.1 GCA_023412175.1 Pseudomonadota bacterium
CGGCGCTGGTGACGCGCGGCGAGGAGCAGGTCTTCGTCTACGAGAACCAGTCCGTCTACATCCCGATGGGCACGGTGCACCGGCTGGAGAACCCGGGGAAGGTGCCGCTGCACCTGATCGAGGTGCAGTCGGGCGGCTACCTCGGCGAGGACGACATCGTCCGCATCGAGGACTGCTACGGCCGGGACATGGTCGCGGGCAGGAGCCCCAGCAACGCCTCCCGGGAACAGACGATGCCTTCATCCGAATCGCATCCCCGGCCTGCCACAAAGAACGAAGGTATTAATCCGCGAACCACTTCCGCTGCACCAGTAACCTGACGAGCCGGCACGTCGACGGAACCCATCTCTGCCAAGAAAGCTGCCCAATGTCCGAAGTATTCGAGCTCAAGCCGGCCTCCCAGGACCTACCCGCGCCCAATGAGATGGCCGACGGCGGAACCGTGCCGGAAGACGACCATGGCGAGGACGTGTCGGAGCGCGTTTCCGCCGACGGCGTTCCGGAAGGCGGCCGCGCCGAAGATGCCCCGGAGGACGGCTCCGCCGATGACATGTCGGAGTTCGAACCCACGCACCACGCTGGGGAGCGCAGCTCGGCCGAAGACGATCCTGAATTCATTCACGATCAAGGCGCCGCGGATGACGCACCGGCCGTCATCGATTACACCAGCATCCGAGGCTGCGTGGACGGCCTGCACGCCCAGATCCTGAGCGGCTGGATCAGCAGCGACGACCATGAGCTTCCGCTGACCATTTCGGTCGCCTTCGATGACGAGACCATCGGCTCGACGGTCGCCGACATATTCCGGCCCGATCTCGCCGAAGCCGGCATCGGCGACGGCTGCCGAGCCTTCCGGTTCCAGCCTCCGCCGCGGTTCTTTGACGGCCAGGAGCGACGGGTCACGATCCAGGTCAACGACCGCCCTGCCCCCATCGGGAACAACGATCAGCTGTTCTCCTTCCCCCGAACGCTGTTCCGCCTCGACTGCGCCGCGCCGCTGAAGAGCACCGGCTGGATCTGGGAACCGTCCATCGGCGAGACGAGCGTCATCAACGTGGTCATCGACGGGACCCCGGCGGGCGAAGCGAAGGCCAACGTCTACCGCGAGGATCTGAAAATCCACCGCATCGGCAGCGGACGGCACGGCTTCGAGATCCTTTCGCCGCCTCAGGCCTTCGACGGTGCTGCCCACCATCTTGCGCTCGTTTCCCGCCTCACGGGAGAGACGCTGGCCGAATACCAGGTCCACGTGACCGACGAGGCGGTGAGGGAAGCCACTCAGCAACGGATGCACCGGCAGGAAGCCATCTATTTGCTGCGCGGCCTATCGACCTATGAACGGTCGGCCCTGATCGACGATGTCCTGGACCTGTTGACAATGCACATCACCCCGAAGGAGATGTGCTCCATCCTGGGCAAGACGCTGGCTGCCGCCAACCTACCGGTCCTGCACGCCTGGCTTGCCCAGACTTTCCCGTTCCTGGGTGTGGCAGATCAAGCGGCCTTCCTGCGGGAATACGCGTTTGACATCCTGGAAAGCGGTGACGATTTCGAGAAACGCGTGTTTCCGGGGACCGCCGGCAAGGACCAGGCGATCGCCCTTCTCCAGATCCTTTGGTCGGCCGACACCAAGAACGCCGACCTCGGCTGCGCGCTGGCGGGTGCGCTCAACCGGGCCGAACGGCGCGGATCCGCATCGCGAGTGACGAACACGGTGCTTGCGACGCACAAGACAAACGAACATGCCCTGTTGTCAGCCGGCGATCTCGCGGTACGGCGTGGCGATCTTGGGGCAGCGCGGGACCGCTATGAGGCCGCGCTCCAAGCATCGCCGCAGTCCAAGACAGCGCGCCGCCGCGTTGCGGGCACAAAGGCCTTGTCGGGCGAGCATCTCGCCGCCGTCGCCCTGGCGAGCGCCGGGAAGGGCGTGCTGGCCCACTCAACGCCCGACGCCGGCGCCTTGCGGCATGCGGTGCCGCTGCGCTGGGTGCCACGAACGCCAACCGCAACGGACAACCCGCCCGACGTTGTCGACCTGATCGCCAAATGGAACGAGCCGTTCCTTGGGCAGGATCGCCGCGACGAGACCTACTCGCTGTTCCTTGTCGACGTCGAAGGGCAGATCAATCGCGCAGCCTTGTTCGACAACCTCGGTCCGCGCTGCCTACAGGTGAGCCGCTGGACGGAGAAAGCCATCAGCGAGACACCGGTGGTCGCGGACTGGTGCGTCTTGCTGCGTCGTCCGCACTTGGCAACTGCCCATGTAATCGAAAGATGCCTATGCCACGTTCGCCCCTATGTTCCCGTGCTTTTCATGCATGACCTGCCACAGATCACTGAAAAAGGCGAACACGACTCCGGCGTAATTGGCGTCATTGCGCGACGAAGCTGTCTGCAAAACTCCACTTGCCAAGATTGGAATCATCTCGTATCTTGGCTTACTGCGACATACAAGCATCAGCGAATTGCCTAACATGGATCTTCCCGTTGCCATCATGTCGTTCAATCGACCGGATTATTTGGAAATGACCCTGCAGACGCTGATGCGGCAGGCTTGGCCGGAAGATGCGACCTTCAGCTTCTTTCTGTTCCAGGACGGAAGCGTGAACCCCATTTCCGGGAAGACACGGGCGTCGCGTCGCGATATCGAGGCTTGCAAGAGCGTTTTTTTGCGTTATGTCCCCGATGGCGTCGTCATGGAGTCCGAGCACAATCTTGGCGTCGCGCTCAACTTCGACCGCGCGGAGCGGTTCTTCTTCGTCGAGGGCGAATACCCGGCGGCGCTGTTCTTTGAAGACGACATGCTACTGGCGCCGGACTATGTCGATGTCCTCGTGCGCCTTCTCCGGCTCGCCCTCAACACCGACCACGTCGGCATGGTAGCCGCGTACGGAGCGGGGGTCAGCATGCCGCAGTCCATCCAGGCCGCCAACCGAAGCCGCATCGTTCCCATGAACGAGCACAATTGGGGCTTCGCGATCACGCGGGCGCACTGGCTGGCGCGGAACACCATCGTCAGCGAGTACCTGGACATCGTCCGCGCCGTCGATTACGCCGACCGCGGTACGGTGCATCCCGAGATCTTCGCGCTCATCGCCCGGTACGGGCACGCCGGCAAGCGCTATCTGAGCTCGCAGGACAGCGTAAAGAACATGGCTAGTAGAACCCTCGGCTGGCACCGGGTGACCAGCTACACGAACCACGCCCGGTACGTGGGGGCAAAGGGCCTCCACATGGACGAGGATCGTTTCCGCCAGCGCGGCTACCATCAGACGATCATCTTCGAAGGCGCCGTCGGTGACTTCGAAATGCCGACCCGGGACGAGCTTAAAGCCATGGAGATCGAGCAGTCTATGGGCCTGATGTCGTGATCAGGAAGACACCCACTAGTACAGAACAGGACCGATCCATGATCTCTAGCAACTTAGCAGAGTCCGTCCGGGTGTCCGCGCCCGTGTCGATTGGCGAGCTCTTCGACAAGATCACCATTCTGCAGATCAAATCGGAACGGATGTCGGACGAATCGCGCCTCGCGAACGTGCGATACGAACTGGCGCTTCTTGAGGAGGTCGCGGCCAGCCACATCCCGGCCGACCGGTCCGAACTCGACAAGACCGTGGGGGAACTCCGCCGAGTCAATGAGATGCTGTGGGACATCGAGGACGAGATCCGGCTGTGCGAGAAGGACAAGTCCTTCGGCAGCCGCTTCATCGAACTCGCTCGTGCGGTCTACCACACCAATGACAATAGGGCCGCCCTCAAGCGCGACATTAACACGATGCTCGGGTCGGCCATCGTCGAAGAAAAGTCGTACGCCCCCTATTGATCCACTGATCGATCGAAGAACCGGATCGGATCTCGATTATGACGAAGACGATGCACCGCGCCGGTATGACCGTTGCGCTTCTTGTGGACGGCGAGCCGCTGAACAGTGAGGAAACGCTGCGTGTTCGGCAGGAGTATCGGGCCGCAGGGATCCATTCGGTGAAGCAGGTGCAATCCGCAGACGCCATCCCCAGGGCATTTGCCGGGCATGCACCGGACATCGTCCACGTCGTGTCCGCCGCCCCCTGGGCCGTGCTGGAGGTGGAGCAATTCCGGTCGTCGGTCGTGTGGGACGCGCGCCGTCTCGGCACCGACCGCCTCTCGGAGATGCTATCCGATGACGACGTCAAGCCGTCCGTGGCCCGGGCGGTCGCGCTGACGCGCAGCCTGATCAACGCCGAGAGCAGTGTGCGTACGCTGATCGAGGACACCTTCCGCGTCGCCTTCTCGCCCGTAAGCATCAAGGACGCCGTCGACACGCTGGCTTGCCCGGTGCTGGTGACCGTGGGCAGTGGGCTGGGGAACATCGTCTACGCGACTCCGATGATCCGGTGGGTGTCGGAGAACCTTGGCCGCCGCGTCGACGTTCTGATTCACCAGCACAGCTCCAGCTCCGTGATGCTCTTCGGCGACGCACCTTGGATCAACGCCGCCTACCCGCACGCCGGCTTCGCTGAGGCCAAGGAGTACGAGCTGAACATCGTCACCGCATCGGCCGGACGCTTCGCCGTGCCGGTGCCGGTCCGAAAGGAGATCAACCAAGTCGTTTCCTTCGATTACAATTTGCAGGGCCGATTTATTCCGGAGGTCGATTTCTATCTGCTCGGCTTGGCCGAGGCATTCCCCGAATTTAGCCATCCGGCGCTAGACAAGCCGGCCCCGTTCCTGCGGGATGCCAAGTACCGCTTTCCCGACAACCGCGTTGTCGGCATCGCGAACGGCATCCGAGGCGGCACCTGGAGCAAGCGCCAATGGCCCTACGTCAAGGAACTGGCGGACCGGCTGATTGAGGCCGGCTATACGGTCCGTTCCTTCGGGTCGGGCGAGGAGTACGTGGAAGGCTGCGAGAACTGGTGCGATCTCAGCATCCGCGACACGATCGCCGGAATTGCGGGGTGCTCGTATTTCGTCGGCCATGACGGCGGTATGTGCCACATCGCCGATGGCCTGGGCGTGCCGACACTGTGGCTGTTCGGCCCGACCGGGGCGGTCAAGAACGGCCCGGTGTTCGCTCAGAGCGTCATGCTCCGCAGCAACGCCGAGTGCAGCCCCTGCAACTTCAACGTCGACTTCTACCGGTGCGATGCGGCCGTGTGCATGTCGGACCTGACCGTCAAAACCGTGTACGGCGCGTTCGAGGGGATGGTCGGCGCGGTGCGGCGCGATGGATACCGCAAGGCGTTCTACCCGCCCGTGAACCGGGAGGATCGTGGGAAGGAAATCGCCGTCTCCCACAAGTTCCCGAAAACGTTCGGCGCCGGCGGTGTGGGAGAGCGTCACGCCCTTCTGCCGCGCATCCCGGAAATCCATTTCCTGGCCGGCGTGACGTCGTGGTTCGCCGGCGATCGGGATGCGGCGCAAGGCACCTTCGAAACATTGGCGCAACAGTGGCCGAACAGTCCGTACGCGGTGGTCGGCAGCCTATGGTCCGATGTAGGGCGTCTTCAAGAGTGGAGCGCACTGGATCTCGCCCGGTTGGAGCGGGTGGCGCTGGAGCAGGCGGCCGTCATGGGCCACAGCGCGGGCGGCGTCTTTAAGGATGCTGTCGAATGGGCGTGGAAACTCGAGATCTGCATGCTGTCGTGGGCGCGGGCCGACGATACGCTGGAGAGGGTGTGTGAACGGCTTGGCCAGCGACCGGACGTGACCAACCCGGTGCGGTGCCTTGCTCTTGAGGCGCGGGTCCGCTTGCGGCTTGACCGAGGAGATCCGAGGAGCGCCCGCCGCCTCGTGCGGCAACACTCCAAGCCCTTCAATGACGCCGTGGCGTTGAACGGCATGGTTTCGACTGTGACGGACGACCAGCCCATACCGGCCCAGCTCAAGCAGCTTCTGTCGGAGAGACGAGTCGACGCTCCGGCCGGCTGTCCGCTGCTCGCCACCCTGCGCGCTGAGCTGCGCCGCACAGATGAGCCTTCCGGCACGGCGCCGACCATCGTGTTCCTGTGCCCTTCCGACCCGCGCAAAGCGGCGTTCGGCACACCGGAGGAAGGAATCGGCCTCGTCGCGATGACGCTTGGACGTGCCGGCCAGAAGGTGTGCGTCGGCTACCTTTCCAGTACGCATTCAGTCGGACACCCGCAGCTTCGGGAAGATGTCGTCTGGTTCCCGATCCACAGTGCCCGCGACACGGCCGAGGTCCGCGCCGCCCTGTCCGCCACGGCTCCTCACATGGTGCTCGTCGACGCCCGCTTGGGCGCGCTGGTACCTGAGGACGCCTGGAAGGGCATATGCGTGGCGTGGGTGGACGTCGGAGGCGACGAGGTCGTGTGGCCGGCCGTTCGCAGTCAGGGAGTCGTTCCGCTGTACGACACTCCACCCTGGCGGCCGGTGGCGCCAGCGCCGCGCAGGGACACGCTTCCGCTCGGCCGTCTGGTCCGGGCCCTTGTCGGGCGGGCCGGCGTCGGCCGTGCCACCGTGCGGCAGGACTGCATCCCGTCTGACGTGACAGTGCACGTCGCCGATACAGCCGACTTGCCGCTGTTCGCGTCCGTCGCAGCCCTCCTCCCCTGCTGTCAGTTCGACGTGTTTGCTGATGGCTATCCCAGCGGCCGTTGCGACAGCAACATCAACGTCGCGGGCAACACAGTCGACAGCGTCGAGGCGGCCCGGCGGAAAGGCGGAACCTTTGTACAATTCGGAACGGCCGACCGTTCGCTCCGCCTGCCGGCGGTCTTGGCCGGACAGCTCGGGCGACCAGTAATAGCATCCGCAGGTACCAAGCCGGAAATTGATCTGAATTCAGGATGCAGAGTCTCTCTTGTTGAAAGCCCTCTTGATCCAGAATGTTGGGCGGAAGCGATTAAAAAAATGTGCGGCCATGATTTCTTACCTTCACATTAGGTTGTTGCAAAATAATGTTCTTTACCGAGTGGTAGCCGCCGGGAACGAAAGGACCACGAAATGCGATGCTTTGGCCGCCGAATGGTACGGAATGACCTTCGTAGATGCCTTTGGAGAGGGTAGCCGACGCTTCCGGGGGGGCATGGGGCGTCCTTCTACGGAATCTCGGTTCAAGTAGGTGCCTTGTGTAGAACAGAATGCTGCTGAGGTAGGCCGTGAACCCGCTGGATAATGAAGCATTAGCTCTGATTGAATATAGAGACGGGGGCTGTCACAAGCACGCCCTCCATACTCGCTAAAGAGACATCATCGATCTCAAATAATATAGGCCCTCGCCCAAATGGTGAACAAATGATCCACCCCTGCACCAAAAGGCCCTCGGCGCGCCAGGGCTACTTGACGCTCGCTCTCGACAACCAGAAGTATGCGTTGCTGGCGCGGAATCTTGCTCTTTCAATCCAACATCGCGATCCGGGACGGCCGATCTCCGTCATCATTAACTCCTCAGTGTCCATCCCGGAGCGGGATCGAGGCCTGTTCGATCAGGTGATCTTGAATCCAGATGACAATGGGGTATTCGGGTGTGCGCATAAAATATTCATGTTCGACAAGTCGCCCTATGAGCAGACCCTTTTCATTGATGCGGATTCGCTTCTTATTGGCCAAGATATCGAAAAATTTTGGTCAATGCTGCAGAGCTACGATTTCACTGTTGTTGGTGACAAGGCCTACCAGGGCCATTGGGGAGGCGATCTCGACATTGGGGAGATCCGAAAGCACCTCGGCATACCTTATGTTGTGCGCATGAACAGTGGTGTAATCTACTTTAAGCGGGGCGCCGTCACCTCGCACATCGCGGAGGAAATCAAGGCAATTTTCGACGGCGCCAAGGACCTCATCTCCTCGGAGCACCGCGCGAATGTAGGCGAGTTCGCGGACGAGCCGATCATCGGCGCGGCCATGGGGCGGCTGGGGCTGGAACCACTGCCTGCGATCACTGAGACCGGCACCCTCATGGTCATGCCGTTGAACGCGAAGGTCTGCGAGTTGAACGTCGCGACCGGCCAGACCGTGGTCGAGAAGGGGCGACATATCATGCACCCGCAGATCCTACATTTCAGCGGAAACCCATTTCCGCGATATAAGTACATCGCCGCCGCTCGGCATTTCGGCGGCGACGTTGAAGGCATCTTCAATACGACGGGACTGGAACGCGACCCCGCCGAGATCTGGCCGGCTGGCCGGGAGCCGGAGCGCCTCGCGTCGGAATTCGAGGCGTTCCTTGAACAGCTCGGCGGCCTCGGGTTCTTCGCGCGCGGCGGGGGCGTTTCCATCCATGACGCGTTCGGCTTATGGCTGACCCTTAAGTACCATAGCGTGACCGATGTAACCGTGGTGAGCCCGAGCCCGCGCTCTGTCGCCCAACTCTTTGCCGCTATGGCGCCGGGCCTGCCACTTGCGCTCTATGGCGGCGACGAACTGGCGGGCGGACGGGTGTCGGACGTTTCGAGCTTCGCCACCGACGCCCGATTCTGCAAGCCTAGCGCAACGAGCATGGTGTTTTTCGTCGAGGCCAACAGCTACGCCTTGGGCAGGCTCGCTCTCGCAAAGGCCAAAGGATTCCGGTTTGCGGCCTTTGTGAACAACTTCCCTATGGGCCTCGGCGCCGCCGACAGCCTCACCAAGATCGAAGGCAGGGGCGACGCCAAGAGCCGGATGCTGCGCGATTTTATCGAATGGTACGCTGTCTTCCCGCCACTTGCCGTGGTGCCGGCTCAGGTGGACAGCAATCCCGCCTTTGACGGCATCCTCGGCGCGCGGTACCCCATCCTCGGCGAGCATGCCGACCGCTACCGGTGGTTCTCTCTCTGCCGGGTCCGCTAGCCGATGCAAGAGTTTGTGTTACCGTCTGGCGATGTCGTGGCGCGGGCCGCGCCGGCTACGCGCAGGCCCGTGGATCACTCGAACGAGAAGGTCTTGTTTGACGGGAAGGACATCCGCCTCATCGTCAATGACAGCGGATCGGATGTCAGCCTCCTGACCTTTTCGCCGCGGCCTCAGTATCCCGGCAACAACATGGTGGGCTTCGGCCGAGACTTTATAGTCAATGAAGGCTACACCGGCGCCTATGTGATCGCCAAATGGGCGCATTGGTGGCAATCTGAGGAGGTGGATAAGGCCATCCGTATCCTCACCGGGACGAAGTGCTTCGCCGCCGCGCGCCACCGGTTGGCCTATGGCGGTAGTATGGGCGGCTTTGGCGCCCTGAAATTCGCAGCAGCCTTCGGCTGCAACTCGGCGCTGATAGTGTCCCCTCAAATCTCTGTGCAGCCCGAGCTAGCATCATTCGAGACGCGCTGGGCCGACGACATCGCGAAAATCGCGTTCCGCAATCCCGACGCGCGCACCGATATCTCGGCCGATTGCCGGTATCAGATCATCTACGACCCGTTCGACAGTCTGGACCGGCAGCACATCGCCATGCTCCCGGCCCACCCAAGCCTGGAGATTTGCCCGATCCCTTTCTGCGGGCACTCGCCGCTCCAG
>JAEYOB010000482.1 GCA_023412175.1 Pseudomonadota bacterium
GCGTAGGCGTGCAGCACCGAGAGGCGTGCGTCCGGCGCGACGAGACGCGCCGCGTTCGTGGTCGCGCCGAGGTCCGTCTCGGCGTCTGTCGCGATCACGACGTCGCGGTATGGGCCCGTGACTCTCCGGCGGACGAGCAGCACCGGAGCCCCGCCCGCTGCAGCGATGCGCTCTGCGGTGCTCCCGATCGTGGCGTCCGGAACGGTTCGACCTCGAGCCCCCACGACGACGAGTGACGCGCCGACGTCCCGGCACGTCGCGCGGAGGGCGGACATCGCGCCTCCGCGGATGTGGTGGGTCCGAGCACGGGCGCCCGCCGCGCGGATCTCGGCCGCGAAGCCGTCGAGCGTCCGGGCGATGGCGCGCTCGTCATCGACTCCTGCGGTGCGAGCGATCACGGCCGGAAGACGTCGCGAGGCGTGCACGACATGAAGCGTGGCGCCGGTCTCCCGCGCGATGTCGGTCGCTCGCGCCATCGCGTCGGCAGACGCCGACGAGAAATCCGTCCCGACGACGATCGCTCCTGGTCTCTGCCTTCCGTTCCGCCGCGCCGGCTGCTTCATCCGTCTTCCTCCCTGTTCCGCCGGCGCCGTCACGAGCTCGGCGCGGTGTCGTCGAACAGCGACTGTCTTGGTCGCCTGCATCGAATGTTCCGGGCGGGCGATGGTACCGTGCGAACCGAGCGAAGGGCGCAAATGGCGCGAACGGCGCACGGGAGCGCGGTCTCGGCGAAAAAACTGCAGCCGGGTGCATGTTCGGCGTGGCGACGAACCGCGCCGTGTGTGGACGGTCATCGGTCGAGCTGTGGGGCCGGCTGGCGGGGACCATGGCCGCGGCCGAGGTGCCGGCGCTTCGCGACCACTGGCAGGTCCGCTTCCGCGCGCTGCTGGACGGCTGGCGCTACGTGCCGGGCGGCCGCATCATGGCCGGGGCGGGTACGGGCGTTCCCTACAGCAGCTGCTATGTGCTGCCCGGCCCGCGCGACAGCCGCCGCGCCATCATCGACCGCCTTGCGGAGATGGCCGAGTTGATGGCGCACGGCGCGGGCGTCGGGATGAACGTCTCGGCGTTGCGGCCCCGTCTGGCCAAGGTGGAGAAGCTGAACGGCCGCTCCAGCGGCGCCGTGTCGTGGGCGGAACTGTTCAGCGTCACCGCGGGGCTGATCAGCCAGGGCGGCACGCGGCGCGGCGCGCTCATGCTGCTGATGGAGGCGTGGCACCCCGACATCCGGGAGTTCGTGACCGCCAAGCGCGGCGATGAACGCTTCTCCAAGGCCAACCTCAGCGTCGGCCTGTCCGACGCCTTCATGGCGGCGGTGCGCGCCGGCGCGGAATGGGAGCTGGTCTTTCCCGACACCGCCCATCCCTCCTACGACGCCCTGTGGGACGGCGACCTGGACGCCTGGCGCCGCCGCGGCCTGCCGGTGCTGGTCCATGGCCGGCTGCCCGCCCGCGCCCTGTGGCGCGCCATTGCCGAGGCGTCCTGGGCGAGCGGCGAGCCGGGGCTGTTCTTCCTCGACCGCTACAACGCCGAAAGCAACGGGTGGTACCTGAACCCGATCCGCTGTTCCAACCCCTGCGCCGAGCAGGGGCTGCCCGATTGGGGATCGTGCAACCTCGGCGCCGTCAATCTGGCGCGCGTGGTGGAGGGTGGCGCCGTGGACTGGGCGCGGCTGGGGACCATCGTGCGCGACGCGGTGCGTTTCCTCGACAACGTCATCGACATCACCCCCTACGTCTACGAGCGGGTGCGCGAGCAGCAGGTGGCGGAGCGCCGCATCGGCCTCGGCACCATGGGGCTGGCCGAAATGATGCTGACGCTCGGCGTCCGCTACGGTTCCACGGAAAGCCTCGCCTTCGTCGACCGGCTGTTCGGCTTCATCTGCCGCGAAGCGTACGGCGCCTCCGTCGAGCTGGCGCGGGAGAAGGGCGCCTTTCCCGCCTTCCGGGCGGAGCCCTATCTGAAAAGCGCGTTCATGCGCCGGATGCCCGAGGATATCCGCGCCGCCGTCGCCCGGCACGGCATCCGCAACGTCACGGTGCTGTCGCAGGCGCCGACCGGCAGCATCGGGTCCATGGTCGGGACCTCGACCGGCATCGAGCCCTATTTCAGCTGGAGCTGGCAGCGCACGAGCCGGCTCGGCACCCACGAGGAGCGGGTGCCCCTCTATGACCGGTGGCGGCGGGACAACCCCGGCCGGGCGCTCCCCGACCATTTCGTGACGGCCCACGCCCTGGCGCCGGAGGACCACGTGCGCATCCAGGCGGCGGTGCAGCGCTGGATCGATTCCAGCGTGTCGAAAACCTGCAACCTGCCGGCCTCCGCCACCGTCGAGGACGTCATGCGGGTCTATGAGCTGATGTACCAGCTGGGGTGCAAGGGTGGAACCGTCTACCGGGATCAGTCGAGGTCAGAACAAGTTCTTTGCGATCTAAGTAACAATGAGTGCAAAACCTGCGGATGACTAAATAATACATATGTATTTAAAAATAAAACCCTAACGTAATTGTTGTTATGTCAGTCGCGTGCTGCTAGCCTTGTCAGCACATGATCGGTAAAGCGGCGGTCGCCGCTTTTGCAACAAGGCTTTGCAATAAAGCTCGGGGCGGGGATCAGTGGCATTCTACGCGCGACAAGAAGGGTTTGGTTGGCTTCTGTTCGATACGGCGGCGCACGCCTACCTGTGCCCCAACACCGGGGAGGCGCTGGAGGCGACCCGCATCGTCGTCGAGGAGGGCCGCTGGCCCGCCCTGGAGGAGCTGGGGACCGACCGGGCCCGCGGGGCGGAGGCGCTGGCC
>JAEYOB010000518.1 GCA_023412175.1 Pseudomonadota bacterium
GGCGATGGGCTTCTCGCTGAACCTGCTGACCCTGCTGGCGATGGTGCTGGCCATCGGCCTCGTCGTCGACGACGCCATCGTGGTGGTGGAGAACGTCCACCGGCACCTGGAGGAAGGGAAATCCCCGGTCGTCGCGGCCATCGTCGGCGCGCGGGAGATCGTCGGCCCGGTCATTTCCATGACCATCACGCTGGCCGCCGTCTATGCCCCCATCGGCTTCCTGGGCGGCCTGACCGGCGCCCTGTTCCGGGAGTTCGCCTTCACCCTGGCCGGGTCGGTGATCGTATCCGGCGTCGTGGCGCTCACCCTGTCGCCGATGATGTGCTCGGTCATCCTGACCGGCACCGGCAGCCAAGGGCGCTTCGCTGCGTTCCTCGACCGCAGCTTCGACCGGCTGGCCGGCTGGTACGTCCGCCGTCTCGACAGCATGCTGGACTACCGTGCCGCGACGCTGCTGTTCGCGTTCGGCATCCTGCTGAGCGTCGGCTACCTGTTCGCCAACACCATGTCGGAGCTGGCGCCGGAGGAGGACCAGGGCATCCTGTTCGGCATCTCCAAGGCGCCGCAGTACGCCAACCTCGACTACATCGACAGCTTCGGGAAGCAGATCGACGAGACCTTCAAGTCGTTCCCCGAGACGGACACCCGCTTCGTGCTGACCGGCATGCCGACCCTGAACCAGGGCTTCGCCGGCATGATCCTGAAGCCATGGGGCGAGCGCGAGCGGTCGGCCAAGGATCTGCAGCCGCTGGCCCAGGCGGAGCTGAACAAGGTCACCGGCATCAACGTCTTCCTAGTGTCGCCGCCGGCCCTGCCGGGATCGACCGGCGGCCTGCCGGTGCAGATGGTGATCTCCAGCACCGCCGACTACCGCACGATCTACGACGCCATCGAGCGTATCAAGGACGCGGCGACGAAGAGCGGCATGTTCATCGTCACCGACAGCGACCTGCAGTACGACAGCCCGGTGATCCGGCTGAAGATCGACCGGTCCAAGGCGGCGGACCTCGGCTTGTCCATGCAGTCCATCGGCGACACGCTGGCGGTGCTGGCCGGCGGCAACTACGTCAACCGGTTCAACCTGAACGGCCGGTCGTACGAAGTCATTCCCCAGGTGCCCCGGTCCCTGCGCCTGACCCCTGAGGACCTGACCAAGTTCTACGTCGCCACCGAAAGTGGTGCGCAGATCCCGCTGTCCACCGTCGTGTCCATCGAAACGGGGACCGAGCCGAACGCGCTGAACAAGTACAATCAGCTTCCCTCGGCCACCTTCTCGGCCGTTCCGATGCCGGGTGTCACCATCGGGCAGGCGGTGGAGTTCCTGGAGGAGCAGGCGCGCATCCAGCTTCCCGCCGGCTTCAACCACGCCTTCCTGTCGGAATCGCGGCAGTACGTGACGGAAGGCAGCCAGTTGATGGTGACCTTCGTCTTCGCGCTGATCGTGATCTATCTGGTGCTGGCGGCGCAGTTCGAATCGCTGCGCGACCCGCTGGTGATCCTGGTCTCCGTGCCGATGTCGATCTGCGGTGCGCTGCTGCCGCTGTTCTTCGGCCTGTCGACCATGAACATCTACACCCAGGTCGGGCTGGTGACCCTGATCGGCCTGATCAGCAAGCACGGCATCCTGTTGGTGGAGTTCGCCCGCGAGATGCAGATCAACGAAGGGGTGGACCGCCGCACCGCCATCGAGCACGCGGCCCGCGTGCGCCTGCGCCCCATCCTGATGACCACGGCGGCGATGGTGGTCGGCCTCGTGCCGCTGTTGACCGCGGCCGGGGCGGGAGCGGCCAGCCGCTTCTCCATCGGTCTGGTCATCGTCGCCGGCATGCTGATCGGCACGCTGTTCACGCTGTTCGTGCTGCCGGCGGTGTACACGGTGCTTGCCAAGGACCACCTCGCTGCGACCCGTTCGGTTCGCGCCGCGGAACTGGCCGAACTGTCCTGACGGCACCCCCGCACGCGGGCAGGCGGGCGGGGCCTTTCCGATCGCCCCTCTGACCCACCGGTGTTGCGGAGGCTCAGATCGCGGCGGCCGGAAAGGCTTCCTCGCCGTGCGGGCGGTGGCGGAAGGCGCGGCTCAGTTCGGCGAGCAGACGGTGCTTCCAGTCCTCGAACAGCGGGTCGGTGCGCTCGCGCGGGCGGGGCAGCGGCGGGGAGGCGACGGTCAGGACGCGCCCCGGCCGCGGCTGCATGACGACGATGCGGTCGGAGAGCATCAGCGCCTCCTCGATGTCGTGCGTCACCAGCACCATGGTGGGGCGGTCGTAGGACCACAGCTCCAGCAGATGGTCCTGGAGGTCGTAGCGGGTCAGCGCGTCGAGGGCGGAGAACGGCTCGTCGAGCAGAAGCACAGACGGCCGGCCGACCAGCGCCCGCGCCAGGGCCGCCCGCTGCGCCATGCCGCCGGACAGCTCGCGCGGCCAGGCACCGGCAAAGTCGAGCAGGCCGACGCGGGCCAGCGCCTCTTCGGTGCGGGCCCGCTGCTCCGCCTTGGGCAGGTGGCGGATGCCGAAGGCGACGTTGGCGCGGATGGACAGCCACGGCATCAGCCGCGGCTCCTGGAAGACGAAGCCGATCTCCTCGCGCGGCCCGCTGATCGGCGTGCCGTTGAGGGACGCGCCGCCCGCCGAGGGTGTCTCCAGGCCGGCGATCAGCCGCAGGAGCGTGCTCTTGCCGCAGCCGGAGCCGCCGACGACGCCGACGATCTCGCCGGGCGCCACCTCCAGTTGGATGCCGTCCACCGCCAGCGTGCCGTTGGGGTAGCGCTTGCTCAAGGTGTCGATGTGCAACATATCAGCCTCCCGGCTTGAAGGAGTCCTGCCAGCGCAGCAGCGGGCGGGACAGGGACGCCAGCAGCCCGTCGGTGAGCTTGCCGAGCACCGCGAAGGCGACGATGGAGGCCAGGATGGTTTGCGGCTGGCCGGTCATCTGCCCGTCCACCAGCAGGAAGCCGAGCCCCTCGCTGGCGCCCATGAACTCGGCGGCGACCACGAACATCCAGCCGAGGCCCAGCCCGGCGCGCAACGCCAGCACGTAACTCGGCAGCGTCGCCGGCAGCAGCACCCGCCAGACCAGCTCCGGTCCGGACAGGCGGAAGATGCGCCCGACCTCCACCAGCTTGCGGTCCACGTCGAGGATGGCGCCGGACAGAGCGAGGTAGATGGGGAAGAAGACGCCGACGGCGATCAGGATCACCTTGGACGTCTCGAAGATGCCGAACCACAGGATGAACAGCGGCACCCAGGCGATGGACGGGATCGAGCGCAGCGCCTGGAGCATGGGGTCGAGCAGGCGGCGCGCCCAGGTCAGGTAGCCGGTGAGCGCCCCCAGCACGGTGCCGGCCAGCACGCCGAACAGGAAGCCCAGGCCGACGCGCCCCAGCGTGGCGAGGATGTGCGTGGTGAGGTCGCCCGAGTGCCAGAGCGTCCACAATGTGCCGAGGACGCGGCTGGGCGGCGGCAGCAGCCGGCCGTTGCCCCAGCCTTGCGCCACCGCCAGTTCCCATCCCAGCGCCAGGGCGAGGGGAACGAGGAGGCCCAGGAGGCCATGGGTGAGGCGGAGTACCGGACTCCGCCCTCCCGCTGGTGCCGCGCGGGTCCCGACCTCCCCCGCTGGCGCGGAGGAGGGGCGGGGCGGCTGCACGGCGTCGGCCGTTTCGGAAGCCAAGGTCACGGCTGCCGCCCTTATTGCGTCAGTGCCTTGGAGAAGGATGGGTCGATCAGCGCCGCAACCGCCGCCTTCACGTCTACGTCGGCGCCCAGCACGCCCGCCTGCTGCAAGGCCAGCCCGGCTTCCAGGATGGTCTTGGCCTGCGCCTCGCCGATGGCGGAGTGGCTGAGGTCGGTGCGCTCCAACTGGCGGGCGGCCACCGGTTCGGACAGCTTGGCGGCCGTGGCGATGGTCGTCTTCAGTGCGGCGGGATCGGCCAGCGCGATGGCGCGCGCCTTCTCGTAGGCGCGCAGCACGCGGCCGACCAGTTCGGGATGCGCCTTCGCAAACTCTTCGCGGACGTTCAGGACGCCCCAGGAGTTGGCGCTCGGGTCGCGGTGGAAGAGCTTGGCCCCATTGTCCAGTTCGGCCTGCGCCATCAGCGGGTCGAGGCCGGCCCAAGCGTCCACATCGCCCTTTTCCAGGGCAAGGCGGCCGTCCTGGTGCTGAAGGAGGACCAGCTTGACGTCCTTGTCCCTCAGGCCGCTCTCGGCCAGCGTGCGCACCAGGAAGATGTGCGGATCGGTGCCGCGTGTGACGGCAATGCGCTTGCCCTTCAGATCGGTGACTTTGGCAATGCCGCTGTTCGGGCCGGTGACCAGCGCGGTCCATTCCGGCTTGGAATAGACGTAGACGGATTTCACCGGATTGCCGTTGATGCGGGCGATCAGCGCCGCCGCACCCGCGGTGGAGCCGAAGTCGAGGCCGCCGGCGTTGAGGAACTCCAGCGCCTTGTTGGAACCGAGGCTGAGCACCCAGCGGACGGCGATGCCGTCCTTCTTCAACTCCTCCTCCAGAATGCCCTTCTCCTTCAGCACAAGGCTGACGGGGTTGTAGTAGGCGTAGTCGAGGCGGATCTCGGTCACCTTGTCGGCGGCGCGGGCGGATGCGGGCAGCAATGCCGCGGCGAGGCCGGCGGCAAGAACGAAACGGCGGGACAGGGACTGAAACACGTGCGACCTCCGTGGTTATCCCGGCGTTCGGAGTCCGACACCGGTGTTTATTCGTGGGAGGCGGGCAAAATTTCACCCGCCGCAGCCTTTCGCGGCCGGGCGGGTGCCCATGCGCTTTAGCTGCATTTGTAGAGCGCCCGCAAGCTGATGGCTCAAATCGGCGCGTAGATTTTTGTATTATATGTAAATGATCAGTGTCAAATGTGATTTGATAACAAAATTTATTCGTTAAACTGTCAGTGCCTGTGCGAGATCCTCGCGGAGATCCGCCGCATCCTCGATGCCGACCGACAGCCGGATCAGCCCATCACCGATGCCGAGCCGGCGGCGCTGGTCGGGCGGGATCGAGGCGTGCGTCATGACCGCCGGGTGCTCGATCAGGCTTTCCACCCCGCCCAGGCTTTCGGCCAGCGCGAACAGGCGGCAGCGCTCCAGCACGCGCTTGGTCTCCTCCAGCCCGGCGTTCAGTTCCGCCGTGACGATGCCGCTGAAGCCGTGCATCTGGCGCTTGGCGAGGGCGTGCTGCGGATGGCTCGGCAAGCCGGGGTAGAGGACGCGGCGCACCCACGGGTGCCGTTCCAGCCAGCCGGCGATCTCCAGCGCGCTGGCGCTGTGCCGCTCCATGCGCAGCGCCAGGGTCTTCAGCCCGCGCAGGGCCAGGAAGCTGTCGAACGGGCCGGAGATGCCGCCGACGGCGTTCTGCAGGAAGGCGAGCTTCTCGGCGAGTTCGCTGTTCGCCCCGACCACGGCGACGC
>JAEYOB010000616.1 GCA_023412175.1 Pseudomonadota bacterium
GGTGATGGCGACGCTCCGCCGCGACCCGCCGCTCGACCTGCGCGTCGAAGGCGCGGCCGACGCCGTGTTCCGCGGCGACCGCGAGGACCTCGCGGAGATGCTCGGCAACCTGCTCGAGAACGCCGCCAAATGGGCGCGCTCGACGGTTCTGGTGACGCTGGAGAGCCGCGGCGGCCGGCTGGTCGTGGCGGTGGACGACGACGGTCCCGGCCTCGCGGCGGAGCGCCGCGCCGAGGTGTTCGGCCGCGGCGTCCGGCTGGACGAGGAGGTGCCGGGCTCCGGCCTCGGCCTCGGCATCGTGCGTGATCTGGCCGAACTGTACGGCGGCGGCGTGGCGCTGGAGGATTCGCCGCTCGGCGGATTGCGGGCGGTGCTGGACCTGCCGGCAGCGTGATGCGGTGGTGGCGCACTCATTCGTCGTCGTACACGCCCCGCTCCGCCCCGGCATGACAGGCGGTGCAGTTGGCCTTGGAGCCGACCTCCTTCCGCTGCCAAGTGGCGTCGGCAACCTTGCGGTGCTTACGCTGCCACCAGATTGGTCCTGATGGCGCACATCTATGCCAAGACCCTCCTGAACCCCTTCTGAACGGACGATTCATCAACCGTTCGTCTTTACTTGTCCCGTACGCCTTGACTTGATCGGTCAGCTCTTTAGAGTCCCGCCGTTCCGGCAATGCCGGAAAAGTCAAGAACCACTGAGCAAACGGGTGATACCGGTGACGTCCAGCATTGCCATCACGCTGCCCGACGGCAACGTGCGCGAATTCGACCGGCCGGTCACGGGGGCGGAGATCGCCGCCTCCATCGGCGCGCGTCTGGCCAAGGATGCCCTTGCCGTCAAGATCGACGGCCAGGTGAAGGACCTCACCACCACGCTCACTACGAACGCCAGGATCGAGATCGTCACGCGCAACCACCCCGACGCGCTGGAGGTGATCCGCCACGACGCCGCCCACGTGCTGGCGGAGGCCGTGCAGGAGCTGTACCCCGGCACGCAGGTGACGATCGGCCCGGCCATCGCCAACGGCTTCTACTACGACTTCGCCCGCGACGAGCCGTTCACGCCCGACGATCTGGTGAAGATCGAGGCGAAGATGCGCGAGATCGTCCAGCGCGACGCCCCGCTGGTGCGCGAGGAATGGACGCGCGACGACGCCGTCGCCTACTTCAAGAAGCTCGGCGAGCACTACAAGGCCGAACTCGTCGAGGCGATCCCCGCCGACCAGGCGATCACCGTCTACCGCCAGGGCGAGTGGCTCGACCTCTGCCGCGGCCCGCACGCGCCCACCACCGGCAAGGTCGGCACCGCGTTCAAGCTGATGAAGGTGGCCGGCGCCTACTGGCGCGGCGACAGCCGCAACCCCATGCTCCAGCGCATCTACGGCACGGCGTGGCGCGACGAGAAGGAGCTGAAGGCCTACCTGCACATGCTGGAGGAGGCCGAGAAGCGCGACCACCGCCGCCTCGGCAAGGAGATGGACCTCTTCCATGTGCAGGAGGAGGCCGTCGGTTCGGTGTTCTGGCACTCGAAGGGCTGGACGCTGTACCGGACGCTGGAAAACTACATCCGCGCCAAGCTGGATCAGGCCGGCTACATCGAAGTGAAGACGCCGCAGCTCATCGACAGCTCGCTGTTCAAGGCGTCGGGCCACTGGGACATGTACGGCGACAACATGTTCAAGGTGGAGGCGGACGAGGGCAAGAAGCAGCTCGGCGTCAAGCCGATGAACTGCCCCGGCCACACGCAGATCTTCAAGAGCGCGCTGCGTTCCTACCGCGACCTGCCGATCCGCATGGCCGAGTTCGGCTCGTGCCACCGCAACGAGCCGTCGGGCGCGCTGCACGGCATCATGCGCGTGCGCGCCTTCACCCAGGACGACGCGCACATCTTCTGCACCGAGGATCAGGTGCCGACCGAGGCCGCGGAGTACTTCAAGCTCCAGCTCGGCGTCTACAAGGATCTCGGCTTCGACAAGATCGACGTGAAGCTGGCGTTGCGCCCGGACGTCCGCACCGGTTCGGACGATCTGTGGGACCGTGCCGAGGAGGGGCTGCGCACCGCCCTGCGCTCGGCCGGGCTGGAGTTCGAGGAACTGCCGGGCGAAGGCGCCTTCTACGGCCCGAAGGTGGAGTTCCACCTGACCGACGCCATCGGCCGCACTTGGCAGTGCGGCACGCTGCAGTACGATCCGAACCTGCCGGAGCGCCTGGACATCCATTACATCGGCGAGGACGGCGCCAAGCATCGGCCGATCATGCTGCACCGGGCCATCCTGGGCTCGCTGGAGCGCTTCATCGGCATGATGATCGAGCACTACGCCGGCAGGTTCCCGATGTGGCTGGCACCGGTGCAGGCAGTCGTGACCACCATCACCAACGAGGCCGACGGCTACGCCGCCGAAGTGCACAGGATCCTCAAGTCACGCGGCGTCCGGGCCGAGCTGGACATCCGCAACGAGAAAATCAACCTGAAGGTTCGCGAGCATAGCTTGCAAAAGGTGCCGGTCATCGTCGTGGTCGGCCGCCGCGAGGCGGAAGAGCACACGGTGGCGATGCGCTACCTTGGCGGAAAGGATCAGGAAGTTCTTGCCCTTGACGCCGCCGTAAATAAACTGGTGGACGAGGCGCGATCTCCGGCTGGGGACCGCGACTTCGATTCGCCATTCTAAGTGACCGTCCTTTCCGCCGGGCCCGCCGCATCAAGGGGGCCCGCCGGGAGGGGTCCACAGCCATGGAGAGGGATCCATAGCCAGGTTGCCGCAAGAAGCCGCCCCGACCCGCGACGGACCGCGGATCAACCGGGAGATCACGGCGCGTTCCGTCCGTCTCGTCGGCGCCGATGGCGAGATGGTCGGCATTGTTTCTCTGCGCGACGCTCTGATGGCCGCGGAGGACGCCGGCCTCGACCTGGTCGAGGTGGCCCCGCAGGCGGAGCCGCCGGTCTGCAAGATCCTTGACTACGGCAAGTTCAAGTACGAGGAGCAGAAGAAGGCCGCCGAGGCGCGCAAGAAGCAGAAGATCATCGAGGTCAAAGAGATCAAGCTCCGACCGAACATCGATGACAACGACTACGACGTGACGATGCGCGCCGCGACCCGATTCCTCGAGGAGGGGGACAAGGTCAAGGTGACGATGCGCTTCCGCGGCCGCGAGATGGCGCACCAGGACATCGGCATGAACGTGCTGATGCGCGTGCGCGACCGCCTCGACGAACTGGCGAAGGTCGAGCAGATGCCCAAGCTCGAAGGCCGCCAGATGATCATGGTGCTCTCGCCGAGATAAGCGGCAGCATGTCTGTCGCAAAAAGGCCCGCCGTTTCCGGCGGGCCTTTTTGCTGGGCCGGGTTGGATTTCCGCCCCATGGCTATCCGGTGGGCCAGGCGCGTTCAGGTATGAACTTGAACGGATAATCGGACTGCTTGTAACCGTCCGGGTCCTGCCGCTTGGGCAGCTTCACCTTCTCCCTCGGCAGTTCTTCGTGGGGAATGTGATCGAGCATGTGGCGGATGATGTTCAAACGCGCCCGCTTCTTGTCGTCCGACCGCGCGACGAACCAGGGAGCCCACGACGTGTCGGTCGCCGCGACCATCTCGTCGCGGGCGCGTGAATAGTCATACCAGCGGCTATAGGACTTCAAGTCCATCGGCGACAGTTTCCAGATCTTCCGCCCGTCGTTGATCCGCGCCTCCAGCCGGCGCGTCTGCTCTTCGGAACTGACCTCAAGCCAGTATTTCAGCAGGATCACCCCGGATTCGATGATGGCCTTCTCAACACTTGGAACAGCGTCGAGAAACCGTTTGACCTGCTCCTCCGTACAGAACCCCATCACCCGCTCGACGCCGGCGCGGTTGTACCAGCTCCGATCGAAGATCACGATCTCGCCGGCCGCCGGCAGATGCGGAATGTAGCGCTGGATGTACATTTGCGATTTCTCGCGCTCGGTCGGAGTCGGCAGGGCAACGACGCGAAACACGCGCGGGCTCACCCGCTCCGTGATCGCTTTGATCGTTCCGCCTTTGCCGGCGGTGTCGCGCCCCTCGAAAACAACGCAGACCTTCAGGCCCTTGTGAACGACCCATTGCTGCAGCTTGACCAACTCGACATGAAGCTCCGCGAGCGCGGATTCGTAGTCCCGCCGCTTCAGCTTCGACGACGCGTGCTCCGTTTCATCGGCGCCCCTCACCTTCTTGTTGTTATTCTTGTTCTTGTTTTTGTTCTTGGCCATGCCATCATCCTTGCTGTGGGATGCCCCGGTAAGGCCGGCATCCTGCCTTCTCCGAACGCTGCCTGAGGAGCGCCTGCCGCTCATTGCCGCGCGACGCACGCGATCGATCCGGCTCTGGAGACCAGGTGTTCCTGCCCAAGCAACCACCCCGCTTGCCGCGAACCTCTTCTGAATTCGCTTACATGACTCCGATGCCGCGTCGGGAGATGAATATCAATAGGAACCGCCAATAATAGACAAAGCGCCCAGCGCCTTGAAGCCTGCAACAGTTGAGCTTGAAACAGTAACAGGCACCCCAGGCAGCCGGCGCATGATCAACGTTCCATGCGGGCTTTTGCGCTACGGCATCCACTCTCGCAGATCTCTGGAAATTTATCGCCGTTACTGACCTGTTCGCTTCCTATGGAGAGGCGGCATTTTGAAACAGGCCGTGAAATTAAGTAGTATCGCATTGTAGAACCCGGCATCCGTTCCGACGTGTGCGGCGTCTTTCGCCATCACGACGCCGATGCCCCGACCAGCCCTTCTCCGCAGGACGGCCGCCGTTCTCGCCCTCGTCGCCCCGCTGCTCTTCGCCAGCATGGCTTCCGCCGTCGAGCTGTTCGGCGAGACCTTCAAGTCTCCGGTGGAGATCGCGCAGTTCAACCGTGGCGACGGCGTGCGCTTCCTCGACCGGCAGGGCCGTTTCCTCGGTTCGGTCGGCGAGAACTACGGCGAGACCGTCCCCATCGACAAGATGCCCCGGCACCTGCTCCAGGCCCTCATCGCCAAGGAGGACCGGCGTTTCTTCGAGCACGACGGCCTGGATTATTTCGGGCTGGCGCGGGCGCTGTCAGTGGCGGTGACCTCCGGCCGTTTCAGCCAGGGCGGCAGCACGCTCACCCAGCAGACCATGAAGAACATCTTCTTCAAGGACTACGGCCGCTGGCAGCGCAAGGTGCAGGAGATCGTCAGCGCCCAGGACTTCGAGGAAAAGGTCGGCAAGCGCACCGTCCTCTACCTGTACCTGAACCGCGTCTATTTCGGCTTCGGCGCCTACGGTGTGGACGCCGCCGCCAAGCTGTACTTCGGCCATCCGGCGACGCAGCTGACCTTGAAGGAATCGGCGTCGCTGATCGGCTCGCTCACTGCGCCGTCGCGGCTCAACCCGTTCGCCGACCGCGAGCGCAACGAGGAGAAGGCGGCGCTCGTGCTGGATGCCATGGCCGATACCGGCTTCATCACCGCCAAGCAGGCCGCCGCCGCCAAGCGCCAGAAGCTGCAACTGGCGGAGAACAACCGGATCGGCCTGCGGGTCGCCGGCCATTTCCGTGAAACCGCCAACGCCCGCTTCCGCCGCTTCCACGCCGCCCGCTTCGGCGGGGACGCCGATCCGGGCCCCACCTTCACCGTGCGCACCACGCTGGACCGCGACCTCCAGGCCGCCGCCGTGCGCAGCCTGGAGCGCGTCGCCAAAAGCAGCGCCAAGCGCCTCGGCGACGCCGAGTATGCGCTGGTGGCGCTGAACGACCAGGGCGACGTTCTGGCGATGGTCGGCGGGCGCGACGCCGCGGCGCGGCGCGACCACTTCAACCGGGCGCTCCAGGCGCGCCGGCAGCCGGGCTCGGCCTTCAAGCTATTCGTCTTCCTGGCGGCGCTGGAGCGCGGCCTGACGCCGGGCAGCGTGGTGGACGGCAGCCCCCTCGCCTTCTCCGACGGCCGCTCCATCCGCAACTTCGACGACGAGTACCCGAAGCAGGTGACGCTGCGGCAGGCGCTGGCGCGCTCGGTCAACACCGCGGCGGCGCGGCTCACGCAGGGGCACATGGACGAGGTGGTGGCGATGGCCCGCCGGCTCGGCGTCGAGACGCCGCTGGAAGCCACCCTCGGCCTGGCGCTCGGCAGCGCCGAGACGACGCTGCTGCAACTCACGCAGGCCTACGCCATGGTCGGCAACGGCGGCAGGAAGGTGGAGGCGCACGCCTTCCAGCGCATCCACGACCCGCGCGGCCGCGAGGTCTACGCCTACCCCGGCCCGCCCGACGAGCGGGTGCTGGACGCCCGTATCGCCACCGCCATGAAGGGCATGCTGGGCGAGGTGATGGCGACCGGCACCGGCCGCGCGGCGTATGTGAAGGGCGGAGGCGGCAAGACCGGCACCACCAACGACTATCGCGACGCGTGGTTCGTCGGTTTCGCCAACGGCATGACCGTGGGCGTGTGGGTCGGCAACGACGACAACACCCCCATGAAGGGCGTCAGCGGCAGCACCGTCCCCGCCGAGGTCTGGCGCACCTTCATGCAGGATGCCGCCAAGCTGCGGAAGGCGGGCTGAACGGGCGTCAGCGCCCCTTCGCCTCGCCCAGCAGCGGAATGCTGACATAGCCCAGCGTGCGGCCCCGGCGCGCCACGCGGTACCAGGTGCCGGTGCTTCCCGTGACCGTCACCGTCTCACCCTCCTCCAGCACGTCGAGCACCGGGGCGTTGCAGGCCGGCGATTTGCGGACGTTGGCGCCGGCCAGCACGCGGGCGGAGGTACCTTCGGCCATGGGAGCGCCGCGCTTGCTGGGGAAATCCGGCGGCAGCGCGCAGCCGTCGGTGGATCGGCCGCTCGGCGGGCGGTCGAGCAGGAAGCTGGAGGCCACCCAACCCAGAACCTTGCCGTTGCGGGAGACCTGTGCCCAGCCGTCGTCGGCCTCGCCGGGCACCAACTCCACCGAGACACCTGCCTCCAGCGCATCCAGCACCTTGCCGTCGCGGCCGGGCGAAGCGCGCACATAGACGTCGTCCTTGGCGTACACCGTACGCCCGGCGCCCTTCTTCGGCGTAGGCGGCTTCTCGGGGGCCGGTTTATCGGAGGCCGGGGCGACGGCGGGAGGCGTCGGTTTCGCGCCGGGCAACGGCCCTCTGGCTTCGGGGACAGGCGGCGGGCCAGGCGGCGAGGCGGACGGCTGCGGGGTGAGCGGAGCGACGGCCACCGGCGTCTCCGCGGCCGTGGATGGCGGCTCGCCGGGGACGAACACCGGCGACAGCGGGACCGGTGGGACCGGCAGCGGCAGCAGCGCCGCCAGTCCGGCG